>JASFRE010000038.1:0-16361 GCA_050115055.1 Candidatus Eiseniibacteriota bacterium
AGGAGATTCTGCTGGAACAGCGTCATGCCGCCGCACGCCTCGCACTGTCCCGGTTCATGCTGCGTCATGCCGGGGTGCATGGGACAGTAGTAGAGCGCCGGCTCGCCGTCGGCCGGGGCGCGCGAGGCGAGCTCGATGTCCCGGCTCTCGCCATCGGCGAGGGTCAGCTTCGCCGCGCCGCTCGCCGACTCGACATCCACCGGCACCCCGTCGGCGCCGTAGGCGTAGACGCGAACGCCGTCCGCGCCGAGGACGGTCTCGAAGACCAGGTCGTCGACCTGCGTCACCGTGCCACCGTGCATGGCGGTCATCGGCGCCGACGCGTCGGCGCTCGCCGAGTGTGCGTGGTGAGCGTCAGCTCGGTGCGTGTCGGTCTGATGGTGATCGTGTCCGCACGACGCCGCGGCCGGGATCGAGCCGGCGACGGCCGCCACGGCGACGATTGCGATTGCGACGAGACTCAGTGCCATCGATCTGCTCACTTGCGGTTCTCCTCTGGTTGATCGCGGATGGACGAGTCCGCGGCCCGGGTCGCCCGGAGCGACGGCCGGCGCCCCGGCCGGCACGTCTAGGGGGCGGTCGCCGGCGCTTCAGAGCAGGGGGCGTGCCAGAATGGGCGGGAACCTTAAGACGCTGTGAAAACGCAAGTTGCACGTCAAGCCGGGATGCCGGAGGGGACGATCGAGGCGGAGGTGTCGAGGTTCCTCCAGCGGCGCCGGGATGCTGCCGAATAGTCTGCAGCCGCGAGCGGCGCGCCTCCGGCCGGCCGCACCACCAGCGGCAGACCACCGCCAGAAGGACGTTGCCGTCACCCCGGGGAATGGGCAGCATCGCACGATGATCCGCACGAGCAGATTCCGCTTCCGCGACCTCGGCACGCCCCGCGCCGTCCTCGCCCTCTGGTTGCCGATCGCGCTGGTGAGCGTCCTGCACTACTCGACCAGCGCCAGTCACCACTGGCTGCATGACATCTTCCGGCGCCTCTACTACGTACCGATCGTGCTCTCGGCGTTCCTCTTCGGTGTCCGGGGCGCGCTCGCCGCCAGTCTCACCGCGTCGATCATCTACCTGCCGCACGCGTTCACGCACTTCACGCACCACGATCCTGGTCGCGGCCTCGAGAAGGTGCTGGAGATCCTCCTCTACAATGTCATCGCCGTCGTCGCGGGCACCCTCGCCGACCGCGAGTTCGACGAGCGGGTGCGGCAGGAGGAGGCGACCCACCAGCTCGAGGAGACGCTCGAGGAGAAGGAGGAGATGGAGCAGATGCTGATCCGCTCCGGCCGCCTGCAGGCGCTCGGCGAGCTGACCGCCGGGCTGGCGCACGAGATCCGCAATCCGCTGGCGTCGATTCGCGGCGCGGCGGAGGCCATCGTCGACGAGATCCGGGAGACCTCGCCGCGGCGGCGCATGGCCGACATCCTGTTGCGCGAGCTCGGACGGCTCGAGGCGGTGGTGGCGCGCTTCCTGACCTTCGCGCAGCCGGTGCAGTACGACCTGACGCGCCTCTCGCTGACCGAGGTCGTCGACGGCGTCTGCGAGCTGGTGCGCGCCCGCGGCGGCGCCGATGCCGTCGACGTCCGCTGGCAGCGCGGGCAGGAGGCGATCGTGGTCCTGGGATCGCGGGCCGAGGTCGCCCAGGTGGCGATGAATCTGATCCTCAACGCCGCGCAGGTCTCGCCGCCGGGCGGCGCGGTGTCGATCCGCTGCGACCGGCGGCATCGCGGGCGGCGCGACTACGGCACGATCGTCGTCGAGGACGAGGGACCGGGGGTGCCCTCCGAGCTGCGCGAACAGATCTTCAACCCGTTCTTCACCACGCGGGCCGATGGCACCGGCCTCGGGCTCACCATCTCCAGCCGCATCGTCGACCAGCACCACGGGTTCATCGAGGTGAGCGACGGCGCTCGGGGCGGCGCGCGCTTCGAGGTCTTCCTGCCCCTGGCCGATCCCCCGCAGACGGGCGCCAGCGGCGGCGGCTCACCGATGGAGCCCGGCCCGGGCCCTGGCTAGCGGCCCGGCATGGTGATGCCGTGCTTCTGGATCCTGTAGAGGAGAATGTGCCGCGGCACGCGCAGGAAGCGCGCGGTCTGCGCCTGGTTGAAGCCGTTCATCTCGAGCGCCCGGATGATGACGTCGCGCTCGAGATCGACCAGCGAGATGCCCTCGGCCGGTAGCTCGAGGACCTGCTCGCTGCCCGCCACGACGGCCGGCGGCGCCGCGGTGCCCCCCGGACCCTCCAGCGGCGGCAGGACGTCGGGCTCGATCAGGTCGTCCTCGGTCAGCAGCGCTGCACGCTGACAGACGTTCTCGAGCTCGCGGACGTTGCCCGGCCAGTCATGCTGCAGCAACCGCCGCCGGGTGGCCTCCGACAGCTCGAGCGGCCGGTCACCGCCGAACCGCCGGATGAAGTGCTCGGCGAGCGGCAGGATGTCCTCGCGGCGCTCGCGCAGCGGCGGCACGTGGAGGTCGATCACGTTCAGGCGATAGAAGAGATCCTGACGGAACGACCCGTCCTGGACGGCGGCGCCCAGATCCCGGTTGGTGACGGCGATCACCCGCACGTCGACCGCCAGCGGTTGCTCCCGACCGATGACGTCGATGACCCGCTCCTGCAGCGCGCGCAGGAGCTTGGTCTGCAGGTCGAGCGGCATCTCCGCCACCTCGTCGAGCAGCAGCGTGCCGCCGGAGGCGAGCTCGAAGCGCCCGCGCCGGCGGCGGGTCGCCCCGGTGAAGGCGCCGGCGGCGTGTCCGAAGAGCTCGGCCTCGAGGAGGTCGCGCGGCATGGCCGCGCAGTTCACCGCCACGAACGGCCCCCGGACGCGGGCGCTCTTGCGGTGCAGGCGCCTGGCGACGAGCTCCTTGCCCGTGCCGCTCTCGCCGGTGACGAGGACGGTCGCATCCGAGCGCGCGGTCCGGTCGACCAGCTCGAGCAACCCGGCCATCCGTGCGGAGGTGTGGACGAGCTCCTGCCCGCCGGACGCGACCAGCTCCTCGAGCTCATCGACGCGGTGATGCAGCCGGTGATGCTCGAGCGCCTTCCTGACCACGATCTTCAGGTGGTCGCGCGTGCACGGCTTGGGAATGAAGTCGAACGCTCCCGCCTTCATCGCCTCGACCGCCTTCTCGATGGTGCCGAAGGCGGTGAGCACGACCACCGTGGCGGTCGGCGAGCGCGAGTGAATGCGGCGCAGCACCTCCATGCCGTCGAGGCGGGGCATGCGGAGATCGGTCAGCACGACCGCGTGGCGCGCCGGATCGAATCGTTCGAGAGCCGCCTCACCGTCGTCGGCGGTCTCGACGGCGAGTCCCTCCTCGTCGAGATGGAAGGTCACCACCTCGCGGAAGCTGGCATCGTCGTCGACGAGGAGGATCGTCGGTTCGTCCTTCACAGCGCGTTCCTCCGGTCGGGTCCGTGGCGATCCGGGCGGGGGCGTCGCGGCGCGGCTCGCCCCGCGACGCATTCTACCGATTCTACCGGAGGACGCGCCGTTCCGGCACGCCGGAGGTCGTGGTGACCGGAGGCAGGGGAGGGGTCCGTCGCGGACGGACGTCACGATTGCCGGTCGAGCACCTCCAGCATGGCCGGCGACGTGTCCGTGTGGTGATGAACGATCTTCCACACCCCCGACTCGCGCCGGTAGATGTTGGTGACGCGGTGCTCGATCGTCACCCGCTCACCGCTCATCGTGAACTGCCCGGCCTCGACGCCGAGCTCGTAGGCGACCTCCCCGTCGACCTGCAGCATCTGGTCGCGGAGCTCGATCGCCCCACCGGAGCCGAGGCGGGCGACCTGCTCGAACGATGTGCGGACGGCCTCCCAGCCGACCTCGCGGCCGCCGATCGGGTGCATCGCGGTCACCGTCTCCGCGTGCGACCAGATGTCACCCATGCTGCTGGCGTCGCCGCCGGCCATGGCGTTCAGTGCGGCGTAGAACTGCGCGGACGCCGTGCGGACCTCGTCTTCCCTCGACATCGATCGGACTCCTCCGGGGGGGGTTGTTCCTGTCAGCGCAGGTAGAGCAGCTTGCCGGTCGCCCGCAGCGCCTCCGCCTGGCCGGACTCGATCCGGTAGAAGTAGACGCCGCGCGGCACCGCCGCGCCGCTGCCGAGCCGGCCGTCCCAGGCGAGCTCGTGCCGTCCCGCCGGCTGCCGCTCCTCGCCCAGGACGCGCAGTAGATGGCCGCCGGCGTCGTAGATCCGCAGCGTGACGTCAGCCGGCGTGGCGAGCTCGTAGCGCACCGCCGTCGCGCGGTGGAACGGGTTGGGGAACGCCCCGAGCAGGCGCGTCACGGTCGGCACGCCGGCCGCCGGGCCGCCGGCCTCCTCCGCCGGCGGGTCGGCGCCCTGGCCGGCCGCGCCGGTCTCGTAGGTGACGACGAGGCAGGGCCGCAGGCCGGGGTCGGCGGCGTACTCGCACGACCGAAACAGGCGGTCGTTGGTGCCGGCCTCGACCGTCGCCGCGAGCAGCAGCCCCTCGTTGTCCCAGACGCCGTTCGCCCACTGCTGCACCGCATCGGTCACGTCCCACTCGTACCAGGTCGCCTCGGGGCCGAGCTCGACCACGTCCTCGGGCGTCGCGTAGCGGTCGAAGTCGGGGTCCTGGTTGACCGCCTGGTCGCTGGCCGCCGAGGCGCCCGGCAGCGACCAGTCGAGCTCGCCGAGCCGCGCGGCGTTCCAGCACGAGGAGCCCTCCTGGGGCTCGGGCGGCCCGGAGCGGCTGCCCTCGGCCCAGGTCTTGACGACGCGATAGGCAGCCACCTCGATCGGGTCGGTGTTCTCGGCGACGTGATTGTAGAGCCGGAGCCGCGCGTCGAGGATCGGCATGCCGCCGGCGATCGACGACACGTCGAAGCGGATCAGCAGGCGATGCGTGAACACGATGTCGGGAGGACCGTTGTGGGTCCCGATCCCGATGTGATCGGCGCCGCCGAAGTTGTCGTCGGGTCGCGAGTCGATCAGCGTGTTGTCGTCGGCACCGGCGTAGCCGCCCTCGCCGTTGCGGAGCACGACGGTCTCGGCCTGCTGGATGTGGGCGATGGTCGACGCCGCCTCGCTCGTCATGCCCTGATCGTCGACCACGACCAGGCTGACCAGGTAGTCGCCACCGGCCGGGAAGGCGTGCGTCGGCTGGGGGCCACTGCCGGTGGCGCCGTCCCCGAAGTCCCAGGCGTAGGTGACGACCGTGCCGTCGGGATCGTGGGAGCCGGTGCCGTCGAGCTGGATCGGCTGGTTGGAGTTGCCCGTGTACGGACCACCGGCATCGGCCACCGGCGGCAGCCCGGGGCCGGGAACGTAGCTGACCACGAGGTAGGGCCTGAGCTCGGGATCGGCGTCGAACTCGGAGGCGTGGAACAGGCGGCGGTTGCTTCCGGTCTCCAGCGCCGCCTGGAGCAGCACGCCGTCGTTCTGCCAGTCACCGGCCACCCAGCGCCGGGTCGCCTCCGTGAGGTCCCACGCGTACCAGACGCCGGACTCCGTGAGCGTCGTCGTGTCCTCCGGCGTCGCGAAGCGGTCGAGGTCCGGGTCGTTGTTGACGGCCAGGTCACTGGCGGCGCTGGCGCCGGGCTCGGACCACGGCAGGAGGCCGAGCCGTGCCGCGTTCCAGCACGAGGCCCCCTGCTCGGGCTGCGGGGTCGGGCCGCGCGTGCCCTCGACCCAGGACTTGACCAGACGGTAGGCGCTGACCTCGAGCGGCGCCGGGCTCTCGCTGTGGTGATTGAAGAGCCGCAGCGTCGCCGACAGGATCGTCGCGCTGGGGGAGAGCCCCGACAGGTCGAAGCGGATGAGCGACCGTTGCACGTCGGAGACGTCGAGCGGGATGTTGAGCGCGGCGACCGACAGCTCCTGGGAGGTGCCCCAGTTGTCGTCGGGACGGGTGTCGATCATCGCATTGTCGTCGGTACCGTCATAGCCGTTCAGCCCGTCACGCAGCACCAGCTCGGCCGGGTTTGCCGGCACCGGCTCGGTGGTGAACGAGAAGCAGTCCGACGGGTCGCCGTACTCGCCGCAGACGTTCCGTGCCTCGACGCGCCAGAAGTAGGTCGTGTCGAAGAGGAGACCGCTGTAGGGGAACTCCGACGCGCTGACCTCGGCCATGGGGCCGGCGCCGCAGTCGGTGCCGAGCTGCACCCGGTAGCCGACGGCGCCGGGCACGTCCTCCCAGTCGAGCGTCCCGGCGCGTGGCTGGTCGTCGGCGCCGGGCGGCGGGGCGACGAGCGTCGCCGTGCCCGGGACCGGCGGGGCGGTCGAGAATCGCGACCGCGGCGAGAAGGGGCTCTGCCAGCCTTCGTCGACGGTGACACGCACGCGCCAGAAGTAGGTGGCCGAGGGCTCGAGATCGCCCCAGACGGTCGACGTCCCGCTCACCTCGCGCTCCTCGATGGTGCCGCTGGACGTGGAGAAGCGGACCGTGTAGAGGACCGCGTCGGGGACCTCCGACCAGACCAGCTCGACCGAGTCGGGCTGGCAGGTGGCGCCATCGACCGGCTCCAGGGGAACCGGAGACGGCACGGCGACCGGCGCGGTGGTGAACTGGAAGCACGAGGTCCAGTCGCCGATGCCCTCGCAGGAGTTCGTCGCGCGCACGCGCCAGTCGTAGGTCGTGAATGGCTCGAGCCCGCTGTACTCGAGGGACGGCGTTGTCACCTGGACGATCGGTCCATTGCCGCAGCCGTCGCTGTCGATCTGCACCTCGTAGCCCGAGACACCGGGGACCGCGGACCACTCGAGGACGCCGTCGAGCGACTGCCCGGTGGCGCCGTCCGGAGGCCACTCGAGGACCGCCAGGCCCGGGGTCAGCGGCAGCGTCCCGAAGCCGAAGCACTCCGAGTACGGACCCTCGGCGCCGAAGCTGTCGGTGGCGCGGACCCGCCAGAAGTAGTGCCCCGCCGGCTGCAGCGGCTGCCACGTGATCTCGGGGAAGGCGGCCTGCAGCACCTCGCCGAGGCCACACTCCGATCCGAGCTGAATGGTGTAGACGATCGTGTCGGGCACCGGCAGCCAGCGGAGGACGGGGTTCAGCGGCACGCACCGGGTATCGTCGGGCGGCTCGGAGAGGACGGGGGCCGGTGGCGGCTCGTGCGGCAGGAACCCGACGCTCGACAGGTGGAGGACCTCGCCGGTCCCGTAGACCGCGTCATCGAGCGGCTCCGGATGACCCTCGAGCTCGATCGGTTGCGTCGGATCGCACAGCCGGATCTCCAGCGCGTGACCCGGCGTGAAGCCGGGCAGATCGAGCGCGTCGTCGCGCTGCCAGGCGACGATGTGCAGCGGCCAGGTGCCGGTGACCGCCGCGTACCCGACGACGATCTTCGCGTCCTCGTACGTATCGTAGAGCCGCACGTGTTCGCCGGCCTCGAGCGGCGCCCCGAGCTGGGTGGCGCCGTCGATGACGACGTGGAAGGCCGTGCCGGTCTCGATGACCTGCGTTTCGCAGACCTGTGCCGCGAGAGGCGATGCCGTACCCGTGAGACCCAGGACGATGATGAGGGACGGGAGCAAGGAGGCGAGCACCGCGAGGCGTCCGGGCCCGGGCCTGGAAACGCCGGTGCCCACGGGCTGGCGACGGCAGCGACGGGATCGACGGCACATGGTCTGCCCTTCCTCGCGCGGGAGGATCGGACGGAGATCGATCCGGGGGTCGAGTGGACGCGGACCGACCGGGACGTCGGGTGGAGGGTGGGCCGGGCAGAACGGCGAGGGGGCGGGTGCAGACGAGGACGTGCCGGGGCAACGACCGACCGACGACACCGTGCTGGGGGAACCGGACCTCAGTAATGAATAGCACATTCGAGGTCCATTTTCAAGCACAGGGCCTGGCAACGGTCGCCAACGGCCGTCAACGGCGGTCAGCGGCCGGGCAACGCGTCGAGCTCGACCGCCAGGCGATACTCCGACGGCGCGGTCGCCGCGGCGGTATGGGCCGCCACCTCGCGCGCGACATACCCTTGCTTCTCGAAGCGAAACAGCTCGCTGCTCGGGGCCGTCGCCGGAAAGCCGAGATACTCGAAGCGGCCGTCGCTGCCGGTGACGGCCTGCAGGTGCCGGTCGGGCGAGTCGTCCCGGCCGATCAGGACCTCGACCTCGGCGAGCGGCTCACCGGTCATCGCGTCGGCGACGGTGCCGATGAGACGGTAGCCGTCGCGAATCGGTTCCTCGACGCCGTCGCCGCACGATGCGGTCAGCAGGGCGAGCAGGGCGAGGCACGCCGGTGCGGGGCATCGGGCGAGGAGGTGGGCAAGGGGGAAGCGCCGGGTCGAGCCGCCGGCGGCAGGTCGGCGTGGCATGGATCGCACTCCGCGTGGCGGTGGGCGACGTCGGGGCGAGCGCGACACCGGCCGCGGCGATGGCGGCGGCGACCGGCCGGGTCGCTCTCTCTAGTACCAGGTGCGCTGCCCCGTGGTTCGGCGCCTCGCCGGCCCGGGCGGTTGCGTGGCGGCGGTCAGAAGGGCAGCCCGAGCGTGCCCATGAGCAGCAGGTGCTGCTCGGTCACGTCGTTCTCGAGCACCGCGAAGCTCGCCCTGAGCTCGGCGCCGTACTTGATCTGCGCCGTCGATCGCTCGACCCCCAGCCCGATGGTGCCGCCGCCGCCGTGGAGCGAGCCGCCGCTCCCGGCCGGGTTCAGGTTCACGTAGTTGGCGCCTGCGGTGACGAAGATGGGCAGCGCCGCCGAGTGCACGCGCACCCCCGCGCCGACATCGAAGTAGCTGCCGTCGCCCGAATCGCCGATCGCGTCGAGCGCCCGCTCGAGGTCGGCATCGGTCTTCAGGAACGCGAAGCCACCCTGGACGATGACGGTCAGGAGCGCCGCCTGCCCGCGTGCGTTGATGTCCTGGATCTCCCAGTGGGCACCGATGTAGGGCGAGGGGTCCGCCTGGTCGGCGAAGTCACCGATCGGCATCAAGACACCGGCCGACAGGCCGAGATTCGTGGCGCCGGCCGTGGATGCCAGGAGCAGCATCACGGCCGACAGGCTCGCAGCTCTGACGCTCATCGCAACCTCCTCCGGGACACGGGCGGGCAGCCGGCCGCGCTGCCGCGGCAGACAGTAGTCGATCCGGGTCGGCTTGGGAAGCCGGCGTGGCGCGGCGGCAGTCGGGGCCGGCACGGCGCCACGAGGCCACGGCGCCACGAGGCCACGGCGCCGGATGCGCCCCCACCGGTCCCGGCGCGTGCCTGCCCCGCCAGCGGCCCGGCGCTCGCCGCGCCACCACCTCCCGGCGCGTACCGTGCCCGGGCTCACGTTCCTCTTGCGCGGCTTCTTGCGATCAGCTATCATCAAGTCTGCCTCGAACAGGGACTCCCTGCGAGCCAGGAGGGTCAGACGATCCTCCGTCCCTCCCTCTCAGACGCCGGACCCCCCGGCAGCCCGCTGCCCCGGGTGGTCGAACGAGCGATCGACCGGATCGTCTCGCACCATCATCCACGCAACTCAGGAGACGTTCATGCGATTCGCTGCTTTCTCGGTCCTCGGGGTGCTGTGCGCCCTGATCGTGATCTCGGGCTGTGGAACCGATTCCACCATGCCGACCCAGGCGGGCGGCGCCGACCGCTCGGCGATGCAGGGCGCGGCAAGCGCCGCAAGCGTCGTCGACGGTGTCGACATCGTCGCCGGCGGTGTCGGCCTGTTGTCGGGATCGGGCAGCTTCAGTGTCAACGTGCCGGTCGCCAGCGCCGCCGAGATCGTCGAGGCGGGCTTCTACTGGAGCGGCCGCTCCTTCAGTTCGTCCGGCGACCCGGACATCGTCATCAACTCCACGACCTATCCGGCGACCCTGGTCAACAGCTTCCTCATCTCGCAGCGCTACGCGTTCTTCTACAAGCTCGACGCGATGGGGATCGTGCAGCCCGGAATGAACACGTTCAACGTGTCGGGCTTCGACATGGGGCCGGACGGCCTCGCGGACGGCATCGGTCTCTACGTCGTCTACGAGGACGACACGTCCGACTACGTCGAGATCCTGACCATGGACCTCGGCGAGTACTGGTTCTGGGCCGACCCGAACTTCCCGAACGGCGGTGTGCACAACTTCGCCTTCGACCCCGTGGACGTCTCGCGCGACGGTCAGCTGCTCCTGTTCGTCGGCGATTGCGAGCCCGGACGTAGCGACGCGGTCTGGTTCGAGTCGAGCACCGGCTCGTCGGCGCCCTCGAGCCTGATCGGCGGGCCCTACCCGATGGTCTCCAACGTCTTCAATGCCGCCCAGGGCGAGTTCTGGGATGTCTGGTCGAAGAGCGACGTGATGATCCCGGCGGACGCCGGTCACATGGCGTTCCAGATCGAGAGCCCCGAGCCGGGCAACGGCGACAGCGGCATGGCCTCCTTCGCCGCCTTCGCGGTGCCTGGCGGACCGCCGCCGCCTCCGCCCGGCGAGGGTTGCTTCTGGACCATCGGTTTCTGGAAGCACCAGTTCAACGTGGCGCTGGGTGACAAGCGCGGTCATCAGCACCTCAGCAACCAGGAGCTCGAGTCGCTCCTGGCCGCAGTCTACGGCGTCACCGATCTCGAGTACGATCGCGACGGCGACAACGAGATCTCGTTCCGCGAGGCCGACTACTTCCTCGACCTGCACGGCAACCCGTCGAAGTGCCGGCAGGCGATGCAGCAGTTCCTGGCCACGCTGCTGAACTACGCCAAGAACGGACTCGACGGCAGCATCATGGTCGACACCGACTACGACTCGGTGCCGGACATGCGGCTCGACGACGCCGTGGCGATGATCGAGCAGAATATCGACTCCGACGACTGCGAGACCGCCAAGGACATGGCGGACTCGATCAACAACATGCCCGATTGCGATCCCTGATCGCGCTCCACGCGGATGAGCTCCGCCCCGCGCGCGACGGCTCGCCGGATCGACGGTGAGCCTGTCGCCCGCGGCCGGAGCGGGACTCCGTGACACGCCTTGACCGACGCGAGCCGCGCCGGACCTCGATGTCCGGCGCGGCTTGCGCTTGGGTGCGTGCGCCATCGCCCCGTCGCCCCGATCCCGGTGCCGGGACCGCTCAGCGCACGCACCAGTGATGGGGCGTCTGGGCGCGCAGGAAGCGCTCCGCCTGCGCGCCCTGCAGCATGGCGAGCGTGGCGAGGAGCCCCGCCTCGGTGCAGGTGGCCGCGCGCACGGTCACCGAACGTGGCGCATCCTCGACCGGCCAGCCGGTGCGTGGATCGAGGATGTGGCCGTAGCGGACGCCGTCGCGGAGGAGGAAGCGGCGCGCGTCGCCGCTCGTCGCCAGGCCACCGCGCGCCAGCGGCACGACGCGGGTCGCGTCTCCCCCGCACCACGGGTCCTCGACGCCGACCTGCCAGGGCTCGCCGCCCGCCCGGGGACCGGTCGCCGCGATGTCGCCACCGAAGTTGACCAGGTAGCTGCCGGCGCTGCGGCCGGCGAGCTCCCCCGCGACCCGGTCCACCGCGTACTCCTTGCCGATGCCGCCGAGGTCGATCTGCATGCCGGCGGGCAGGACGAGTCGCGGTGGCGACCAGGAGACGCGCCACCAGCCGACCAGCTCGAGGAGCGGCGCGATCGCCGCGGGGTCGGGCAGGCGATCGCTGCCGTCGAAGCGCCACACGCGTCCGAGGACGCCGGAGGTGACGTCGAAGCCGCCGTCGCTCAGCGTGTGACAGCGGTCGGCGAAGGCGAGGAGGCGTGCGGTTTCGGCGTCGACCTCGATCGGCTCGCCGCCGGCCTGGTTGATCGCGTGGACGACGCTGTCGTCGCGGTAGCGGGAGAACTTCCTCTCGATGCGGAGCGCCTCCGCTTGGGCCATGGCAAGGGCCTCCCGCGCATCGCGCCGGGAGGCCCCGCTGCACAGCACCTCGCACGGACTGGCCATCGCCTCGAAGGTGCCGACCCAGAGGTCGCCCCGCCGCAGCAGCCGGCCGCCGGCTCGACCGGTCTTGCCGACCGTGCCCGCGCGACTAGAAGCTGCGTCCATATCCCAGGCGCACCATGACCGCGCTCACGTCGGGATAGAGATCGCTCCCCTCGAGCGCGCCGAAGGTCCCGGGGGGGCCGCGGCCCGAGTACTGCTTGTAGTACTCGGCGCTGATCTTGAAGATCTGCCCGTCCGACAGGCGCCGTCCGAAGCCCAAGCCGAGCGTGAGCGCGTCCAGGTCGCCCAGCCGGTAGTCGGCGGTGGCGTGATCCGGGAGCGGGTCGCCGTCGACGAGGTAGCGCCGGAAGAAGTCGGCCTGGCCCTGCCGGTACCAGCGCACGTGCGGCTGCAGGTAGTGGCGGTCGTCGAGGTGCTGGCGCCAGCGAAGCTCCAGGGTATGGGACGTGATGCCCCAGTCGTCCCACAGGTAGCGGTAGGAGAGGTCGGCCGTGTGCTCGCCGATCCGCTGCCGCACCTCGGTGAACAGCGACTGCTTGGTGTGCCGGTCCGGCCGGTTCTCGTAGAGGTACTCGAGAGGATCGCCGGCCTGCTCGGAGCCCGGGGCGCCGACGACGCTCAGCAACTTGTAGGGGTCGTTCGTGTAGCCGGACGTGTGACTGATCGAGTAGTTGAGCCGGGCGAGCGTCGTGCGGGTCACGACCTGGGTCAGGCCGATGACCCCGTCGTAGACCTGCTTCGACTCGCTGCCGCCCTCGAGGCCGTCGTCCTCGTCCTCGCGCCCGTCGCCCGGGGGGCGCATCGGGGTGAACGGGACCGGGGTACCGCCCTGTGGCGAGACCGAGTCGCGGCTCAGCGAGACGCCGGCCGAGAGGGTCGTGTTGCGCCGGTTGACATCCCGTGTGATCCCGGCGCTGGCCCCGAGCGACAGGTAGTCGGTCTCCGTCGAGCCATGGAAGCCGAGGTTCAGCCGGGAGAGGCGGCCGAGCGGCTGGGCGTAGCCGATCGACGTTGCGTAGCGCGCATCGCGGAAGGTGCTGTCGAGAGGCGTGTCGCCCGGTTGCGTCGCGTAGGTGCTGTTGCCCGACGGGCTGGTGAAGGTCTGCACGGTGCGCGCCGGTGTCGCGCCGTTCGCCGAGGCGCCGGAGAGCGCGTCGTAGATCAGCTTGATGCGCAGCGTGCGGTCGTTCTGGAAGGCCTTGAAGGCCTCCGCGACCGCCTCGACGGCGGTGACGCGCTGCGGCTCCGAGTAGACGAGCACCGCGGACTCGACCTCGAGCGGCGACTCGGCGGCCGCCGCCATGCTGGTGCCGAGCAGTGCGGCGGTCGCCGCTGCGAGACCGGCCTGGATGGGCCGGACGTGGCGGGCATGCCCGGCGCGACGGGCGCGCCGACCGCGGCCGCCGCCGCCTCGATCGCCCCGGCCGCGTGCGCGTCTCAGTTGCATCCGCAACCTCCCCCGCCGAACCCGCGGCCGCCGCTCGAGGCTTCCTTGCTGAAGTAGATGTGGTCGTCGAGCTCGAGATCGACGAGGTCGAGATCGAGCTGCATGTCGGGCTCGGCGAGGACGTCGCGCTCCCAGGGCTGCACACCGACGTGCGAGCAGCCGGAGAGCGCGGTGATCACGAGGAGCAGCGCCAGCGGCACGAGGCGCCACGCGGCGAGGAGTGCGGCGGGGAGTGCGGCGAGGCGGCGCCCGCGGCGGGGCGTGACGGGTCGCGGGACGGTGCTCATGGCGCGCTCTCCCTGGCCGTCGCGGCAGGCGCTGGCGCGTCGGGCGCTGGCGCGGCGGGTGATGGATTGGCGGCTGCCGGAGTGGCGGCTGCCGGAGTGGCGGGCGTTGGCGCGACCGGCGCTGGCGCGGCCGGCGCTGGCGCCGCGCCCGGCGGCGGCTCCTCGGCGAGGAGCGCCACGAGTTCCGCCTCGAGCTCCCCGGCGTCGTTGGTCCGGAAGCCCTCGTGGCGCAGCCGCTGCCTGCCGGTGCGGTCGAACAGGAACGAGGTCGGCATCGCCTGCAGCTCGAATCGCCTGGCGAGCTTGCCCTCCGGATCGAGGATCACCGGTAGATCGGCCTCGACCTCCTCGAGGAAGGTTGCCGCGGCCTTCGACCTGCGGTCCAGGTTGACGGTGACGACACGCAGACCCTGATCGCCGTACGTTGCCGCCATGCGTTGCATCCACGGGAACGACTCGCGGCAGGGCACGCACCACGACGCCCAGAAGTCGACGTACACGACCTGATCTGCGAACGGCGCCGGATCATCGACCGCGGCCAGGATGGGCGCGAGCGACAGGGTCGCGTCGCCCTCGTCGTCGCCGGCACGCGCGTCGGGCGCGGCACAGGTCGCCACGCAGCTCGTCAGCAGGAGAACGGCGAAGATCCGGGGCAGCGCATTGGCGTGAGCGGCCGCGTCACGGCGTCGCGGAGCGCTGGAGGGGAGGACGTGGATCACGATACGATGTTCCCGTCATGACGACCGGGCAATCGACAGGTTGTCCGGCAGGCTTGGGGGGGTGCCGGGCTGCCAGCCCGGACAATGCCCCGTGAAACACGAGACGCGTTCGGGTGGTTCCCGCCGGCGGGCCGGGGTCTCGGGTGCCCCGCTCGACCTGCCCGCCGCGCCACCATCCTCTCGCATCCGTCACTCGTCACCGGTCCGCGCCTCCGGCACCGCTGTCGTCTCGGCGCCGTCCTCCTCCACCGCGCTCCAGACGCCATAGGCCTCCTCGTAGACCGCGCCGCGCCCCTCGTAGACGTAGGTCGCGTTGCCGTTGTAACGCCAGCCGAGGAGATCGGAGTCGCCGCCGCCGTGCGTCGTCACGATGAACCGGTTGGCCATGCCGCCGAAGTAGCGCGCCTGATCGGCCGGCCACTCCTGGTCGCCGCCGCTCGGGTCGACCGGCATCCAGCCGATGCCGGGCAGGTAGACCTCGCACCAGCGATGATGCACGTCGTCCATCGAGGCGTCGTCGCCGCGCACCGCGACCGCGCCCTCGTAGCGGGCCGGCAGTCCGACGGCGCGGCAGAGCGCGATGTAGAGGAAGGCGTACTCCGAGCAGGATCCGGTGCCGCGCTGGATGAGGGTGGTCGGCACGTCCCAGCCGCCGACCCGTTCGTACTCGAGGTGGGCGTTGACCCAGTCGAAGATGCGGCGGGCGATCCAGTAGGGGTTGGTCTCGTCGCCGACGATGTCGTGCGCCGTCGACTGGATCTCCTCGCGGTCGAGCTGCAGGCGCGAGGTGGGCATGGTGTTGGGAGTGCGGAGCTCGACCGGGATCGTGTCGAGGGCGCCGACGTCCTCCGGGTAGAAGGCATAGTGGAGCTCGCCGAGGCGGACACGCGTCGCGTAGCCGGCGGCGACGCGCGCCTCGCGTGGCAGGTTCCGGTAGCGGAAGACGGCAACCTGCTGCCCCCAGCGGTCGCTCGTCAGCGCGTCGGGAGCGGGCTCCCAGGTGATCGGCCGGACGAGCACCTGGTTCTCGAGCGAGTCGTACGGCACGGCGATGTGGATGGACGCCTCGGTGATCGTGCCGTCGCCGTCGTTGCGGAGCACGTAGCGGTAGCGGAAGTCGCGCGTCACCCAGTCGGTGACCGTGTCGGGACGCCCGGCCTGCATCCCGAGGCGCGCGATGCGCTCCTGCTGGAGGTCGGCGCACCAGAGCGAGCCGTCGCCGGCGGCGAGGCCGATGGCGTACGGCCCCGGGGTCTTGACCAGGAAGAGCACCTTGCCGTCGGCGGGACGCACGGCGTAGAGCTCGTCCTTGCGACGATCGGTCACCCAGAGTCGCTGGCCGTCGTGCGCGAGACCACCGCAGCTGGCGTGCGGCGCCTTGTAGTAGTCGAGGATGGTGCCGTCGTGCGGCACCATCGCGTAGATCGTGTCGGTGCCGTCGTCGACCAGCCACAGAGAACCGTCACCGAAGGCCAGCCCCTTCGGCGAGCGCTCCGGCGACGGGTAGGAGCGCAGCGTGCGGCCGCTGTCCGGGTCGAAGACGTGGATGAGTCCGGTCGAGTCGTCGGCGACGTAGAGCAGCACGCCGTCGGAGGCGAGTCCCGCCGGGTGATAGCAGGGTGCGTCGATGACGCGACGCACGGCGCCGTCGCGCGGGTTGAGCTCGAAGAGGCGCCCCTCCTCCCAGTCGGCCGCCCACAGCGAGATGCCGCGCCAGGCGAGATCGCTCGGGAAGCGGCAGGGCGCGGCGAAGGTGACGAGCGTGTCGCCGATGGCGGCGGGCGGCGGAGCGGGCGGCGGAGCGGGCGGCGGCTCGGGCGACGGCTCGGGCGACGGCTCGGGCAGCGGCTCGGGCAGCGGCTCGGGCGGCCGGAGCTGTGCGGTGTCCAGGGAGGCGGCGTGTGTCGTGACCCGGTGCGTCGCGCCGGCGTCCGGCGTGCCGGGCGGGTCGACGCAGACCTGGGCGGGGCACGGGGTGACTGCGGCGCCGATCAGGGAGGCGACGAGCGCCACGAGGACCGCCGCGCCGAGTCGCGACCGGTCGCCCGGGGGCTTCGATGGCGGCTGGGT
>JASFRE010000039.1:0-15788 GCA_050115055.1 Candidatus Eiseniibacteriota bacterium
CCCGCTCGAGGGCGGCTGCCGCCTCGCGGGCCCGCACCGACCAGTGGTGCGCGGCCGCACGCTCCTGGCGGCGCGCCGCCGCCCCGGGTGGCTCGTCGCCGGCCACCGCGCGCTCGATCGCGGCCACGAACGCCTCCCGGGTCTCCACCACCGTGACCACGTCCTCGAAGCCCTGCATGCCGGCGATCCGGGTCGCCACCACCGGGCGCCCGGTGGTCAGGTAGTCGTAGAGCTTGAGCGGGTTGTTGCCGGCCGTGTGGGCGTTCCGGAGATGCGGGATCAGGCAGACGTCGAACAGCGCCAGGTAATCCTGCAGCTCCGCGTGCGGCACCGCCGGGTGGAAGTGCAGGTTCGGAAGCGCCGGGAAACGCCGCTCGAAGCCGCGAAACACCGGGCCGATGAAACAGAGCGACCACTCGGGATGCCGGCGGGCGATCGCATCCACCAGCTCGACGTCCACCCGGTGCTCGTTGATGTAACCCGCATAGCCGAGGATCGGTCCCGGCCAGCGCTCGCGCAGGGCGCGCACTGCCGGCGGCAGCTCATGATCGGCGGTGAGCGGCCGCATGTTGGTGGCGTTGATCAGGGTGTGCACGCGATGGTGCACGCGGCGCACGCGCTCCGCCAGCACCTCGTTGACCGCCAGCACCAGGTCGGCGCGCTCGAGCAGGCGCGTGGTCGTGTGCTCGATCGCCTCGCGGCCGCGCGGATCGAGCTGGAACTCGGCGAAGTCGTCCGACCAGTCGAACACCCGCAGCACCGCATCGTCCCACAGCAGGTCGACGAGCTCCTGGCTCTCGGGGCGTGCCGTGTTGACGAGCAGCACGTACGGCCCTCGCGTGCGCAGGGTGCGGCGCACCGCGCCGCGGATCAGGCCGCGGTCCCACGCGCCGAGCCGCGGCGAGCGATGACGGAACGGTACGCAGTGCACGGGCGTCATGACGCAGGTGCGGGCGGCCGGCCGCCGCGGCCAGATGCCCGTCCAGCTGAAGCGCCGCACCGTGGCCAGCTCGTATCGCAGGCGCGCCGGCGAGGTGACGAGCGACACCTCCGGATTCAGGAACAGGAGGCGCTCGACCAGACGCTGGCGCGCCAGCTCGGCCGTCATGCTCTGGTTGCGCTTCCACATGTCGCTCCACGGGTGGTACCCCAGGCAGACCATGGGCAACGTGGCCAGGGTCGGGGCGATGCAGGCTGTCGGCGCTCGGTCGTCCATGCGTTGGGTCTCTCGCCGGCAGGCGCCGGTGTCGACGGTCATCGGCCGCTGTCAGTCGGCACCGCCATCTGCCCGGGCGGCATGCCGTCGGGATGGGCGGCGTCGCGCCCGAACAGGCGCAGCCACAGCCCGACCGTGGCGACCGCGCACAGCTGCTGGTAGGCATCGATGCGCCCCTCGAGATGCGCCTTCAGCAGGTCGGAGACGTGCTCGGTGTCGAAGACCTCGTCGAGCAGCGCCCGGTCGTCCAGGAGCTCGGTGAAGAACGTGCGCGCCCCGGTGCGGATCCAGGTGTCGTAGTGCGCGTACTGGCGGTAGTCGTGCGGACGCCACAGACCGCCGCTCAGGCGCGGCAGCCAGCGCCAGGTGAGGTGGCGCTTGAGGCGCCGGAGCGCCATCCACGGCGCCGGGCCGGCGAGTGGCAGACCGTCCGCCGTCACCGGCACCCGCGCCAGCCCTGGCTGGCGGGTGATGAGGTAACGCCGGTAGAGCCGCTGCCTCTCGCGCCATGCCCGCGGCCACGCGAGACACTCGTCCATGACGCGGTGGTCGGCGAACGGTGCGCGCACCGGCGCCGCGGCGCCGAGCGCCGACAGTTGATAGGCGATATAGCGGCCCTGGCGGAGCTCGAGATCGACACGGTCGGCTGCCGTCACCGGGTCCTCGCCCTGGGCGTGGACGGCGATGAAGTCGTCGAGAGCGGCATCGCAGGCCTCGCGCGCGTACGGCCGGCGGAGGATCCGGTCGAGCCCGGCGGCGTCGAAGGCCACCCGGTAGCGACGCTCGAACAGCGCGCGAGCGGACGCCGCAGCCCGATCGCCGGCGGCGGCGACTGCCGGGAGCCGGGCGCCCGCCCCTCCCCCTGCGCCGGCCCCGGCCTCGCCGGCGCCGGGCAACCCGTCGAGCCACTCGAGATGGGCACCGGTCAGCGCGTCACCGAGGAAGCCGCTCAGCACGATCCCCGGCTGTCGCGCCAGGCGCGGCACCAGGCAGAGCACGTGCGCGGCGTGGATGCTCGCTCGCCCCTCGGTGAGGTGCACCAGGCGCGGACCATAGCGCGCCATGTAGTCGCGCGGCAGCTCGATCAACCGGTGCCGCACACCGGCGACGCGCGCCGCGCGCGCGCCGAATCGCTGATCCCACGAGTGGCCGTGCCCGTACGACAGCGTGCTGGTCGCCGGATGGGTGCGCAGGTGACCGAGCAGGGTCCGTGAGTCAAGCCCGCCCGACAGCGGCAGGGAGACCCGCAGACCCTGCCCGGCGTCGCCGATCGCGTCGCCGACCGCCTGATCCAGGGCCGCGGCGAAGCGCTCGACCGCCTCGTCGATGTCGCCGGTGCCGTGCGCCGGCACGGCGGGCGGCGTCCAGGCGCGGCGCACGATCAGCCGTCCGTTCTCCCAGAGACCGAGCGCCGCCGGGCCAAGCGCCCGCACGTCGCGGAACAGCGTGCGATCGCCGAGCGGGTAGCCGACCGACAGCAGATGACCGAGGGCGCGCCCATCGAGTGCGGCCGGCACCTGTCCGACCAGCGCCCGCGCCCCGGTGGCGAAGGCGAGCCGACCGGCGCCGACGTGATAGCAGAGCCCGGCGGCCCCGAGCCGGTCCTGGGCAAGCACCAGCCGGCGCCGTGGCCCGTCCCACAGCGCGGCGGCGTAGATGCCGTTCAGGTCCGCGAGCCCCCCGGGACCCTGCTGCCGGTAGCGCTCCAGGCAGGCCCGCGCCAGGCGGTCGCCGCGGCCCGACGCGGTGCCGCCGGGCGCCTCGCCGCCGGGCGCCTCGCCAGCGGCCCCGCCGCCACCGCCGTCGTGCCGCTGGAGGTGATGGCGGCTGCCTGCGTCCGCGTCGCGGCCGAGTCCGGCGATCCAGCCGGACACCACGACCAGCAGCCCCGCGTCGGCCGCCAGGCCGCCCTGTTCGCAGGCGACCGCATGGGCAGCGTGTGCGAGCGCCGCACCGCGTCGGGTGGCACTCTCGACCCGTTCGCCGGGTCCAGCGAGACGCTCCACCATGCGCGCGGCGAGGTCGTCGCTCAGACGCTCGCTCGTGTCGACGACGACTCCGGCGATTCCGGGCACGCTGCCTCCTCGTCGGTTCGGGCCGCGGGGCCGGGCGGCCTGCCGCGTCGCCCTGCCAGGGCGCGTCGCAGGTCCCCGACCAGCTCGCGGCGCAGGGCCACCAGGCGCGGGAACGGCATGAGCCGGATCAGCGTCACGTAGATCGCGGCACCGACCACGGCCCCGCTCACCAGCAGGAGCGGCGAGTGCGGGGCGAGATGACGTCCCAGCAGGACGATGACCCCCTGCACCGCGACCACCATGACCGCCGAGGCGGCCAGCGGCGGCGTCAATGCCCACAGGTAGTCCCGCCAGCGCATGCCGATCAGCCGGTTCAGGAGTGACTGCATCATGATCAGCATGGCGAGGGAGGCGCCCACCACCGCCCAGGCCACTCCGGTGGTGCCCCAGCGGCTGCCGACCGAGGTCCCGATGACCAGCATCAGCAGGTAGACCCCCTGCCGGCGGATCTCCGCCACCACGACACCCTTGGCATTGACGATCGTACCGCAGAACGTCGACACCGACTTCATCATCCCGGCCAGGCACATGATCTGGAGCGGCAGGACGGTCGGTTGCCACTTGTCGCCGTAGACGAAGCCGATGAAGACCGGCGCCACGACGCCCAGGCCGGCCAGGAACGGGAAGCTGAGCAGCGCGGTGGCGGTGACGACGCGCTCGTA
Source organism: Candidatus Eiseniibacteriota bacterium (assembly GCA_050115055.1). Classification (GTDB taxonomy): domain Bacteria; phylum Eisenbacteria; class RBG-16-71-46; order CAVPCR01; family CBDCWB01; genus JASFRE01. The sequence continues at coordinate 3,954 of JASFRE010000039.1, forward strand.
GCCGCGCACCAGGCGCGGGTTGTCGTCCTGTATGCGCGAGAAGGCCGGGAACAGGACGGACATGACCACCCGGCTGACCTGGTTCAAAGGCAGGGTCATCAGGCTGTAGGCGCGCGTGTAGTAGCCGAGGCTGGTCGGACCCAGGCGGCGACCGATCACGAAGTAGTCGACGTTGGCGGCGCAGTAGTTGAGGAGCCGCTTGACGGTCAGCGCGGCGCCGAAGGAGATGAGATCGCGGAACGCCCGGCGGTTCCAGGCGAAGTGCGGCACCCAGCCGCCGATCGCGAGCAGCATGACGCAGCGACACGCCGACTGGGCGATGCCGCCCCAGGCGATTGACCAGACCCCGAAGCCGGCCAGCGCCAGCGCGATGGCGACGGTGCCATGCGCCACCATCGCCAGTGCCTCGACGATGGCGATCGGCCGGAATCGGAGATCCCGCGCCATCAGCGAGAACGACACCGAGCTCAGCGAGTTGATGATGAAGTTGAACGACACCAGGCAGAGAATCGGCCCGGCCAGATCGTGCTGGAAGTAGCTGCCCACCCACGGGGCCAGCAGCACCAGCACGACGACGATCACGGCGCTCGTCACCAGGTTCGTGGTGAGCATGGTGCGGCGATGCTGCTCGTCGATCGCCGGGCGTTGCACCAGGGCCGAGCCGAGACCGACGTTGGCCAGGTTCGCGGCCAGACCGGTGAAGATGGCGGTGATCGCGAAGACGCCGAAGTCCGCAGGATCGAGCAGGCGCGCCAGCACGATGCCGACCGCGAACTGGAAGGCCTGGATGACGACGTTGGAGGACAGCGACCAGGCGATGCCGCGCTTGGCACTGCTGCCGACACCGTCGTCGGGCGGCCCCGGCGGCGGTGGCGGCCCGGGTGCCGTCTGGCCGCTCTGTTCCGCGTCGCTCGACATCGTCACCTTCCGTCCTGACCGCACCCGGGCGGCGCCGGATCAGTCCTCGACGGCCGCGAAGACGGTCGCCACGTGATACAGACTGCGGGCCAGCCGGCGGAGCTCGGTCTCCGCCCCCGGCGCCGTCGCCCGCTCGAACAGCCGGCGATCGACCAGCTGCCAGACCGCCGACTGCGGCCGGTCGAGGCAGGTCCGCCGGAGCCAGTCGCGTTGCTCCACCAGCCAGGCGACACGATCGTAGGTGAGCGGCATGTCCCCGGCGGAGCGGCTCACCCGGCGGCCACCGTCGATGCCCTCGCGACCGCCGTGCGGGCGACGATCGCCGCCTCCCAGCCGTGCCCGCACGCGGTGCAGCGCCCCTCCCACCAGCCAGCGCGCCCCGTTCACCATCGGCGAGCGCGACCGCCACCGGTGACCGGTGATCGGCAGCGCGAAGAGCGCCCGGCTGGCGCGCCGGATCACCGTCGCGTGCAGCCACTCCGCGTGCCGGTAGCCGACCGGCTGCGCAAAGGCCGTCCGCACCCAGTCGCGGGTACAGAACGGCGAGAACCGGTCGCCGGTTGGCATCGCCTTGCGAGCGTTGCTGCCCGCCCAGCGCCGCGTCCGATCGTCGACGAAGAAGAGATGCGGGATGTCGCGCGGCGCGAATCCGTCGGCGAGCGCCAGGTCGACGAAGCGGTCCAGCGCCCGGTGGACCAGCTCCAGTCCCTCGGCGCGGAGCAGTGCCGCACCCGGGCCGAGTGACATGTCGCGCAGGTGCATGCGTGCCGATAGCGCGTCGCTGCCGAGCACCGCGATGCGTGGCGTCGTCAGCGGCGCTCGCGAGACCTCGCCACCGATCCCCCAGAAGGCGAAGCCGAGCTGCGTGACCTCCTCGGGCTGCTCGAGGACGTCGGCGATCTGCATGAGGCTGATGAGGCCATCATTCTGGGTCACCAGCCGCGCCGCCGCGATCTCCCAGCGCGCAATGATCTGATCGGCCTGCCGCGGCCTGATCTCGTGCTGCAGCTCGAGGAGCTCGGCGATGGCGCGCGCGTACTCGACATCGGCGCTCCCTGGCTGTCCCGATGTGTAGTAGCGCAGCGGCAGCCCGCTGCCGAGAAACAGCGCCGCCAGCACCCGCGAGTCGCGGCCGCCGGTCAGCGAGCACCAGCAGTCGCCGTAGTCGCGCGCGAAGGTGGCGCAGTTCCGGCGCTGGCGATCGACCAGCGTATCGACCGCTGCCGGGCGCAGCCGCCGCTGCGGCTGGCGTGCCAGGGAGGAGCGCTCGAAGTAGGTGCGCCGTGTGGGTGCACCGGCTTCGACCCGCCAGCACCAGTGCTGCGCCGCCGGCACGACGTGGACGTCCTGGCACAGCGTGCGGTCGGCACCGGTCCAGCCGAGTCCCACCATGAGACTGGCCCCGAGCGGATCGAGCGCCGTGCGGCCAAGGAGGCGCTCGATGAGCGTCACGCTGTTGGCGACGACCCAGCCCTCCCCGACCTGCCGGTGGTAGACCTGTGTGAGGCCCAGAGCATCGTTCAGGAGCTCGAGCCGCGGGGGATCGCTGCCGAGGCGCGCGATGACGAAATGGCCCTCCAGCCGCTCTTCGAGCGCGTCCCAGTGGCGGGCGAGCTGGCGTGCGTCGAGCGCCGCGAACTCGCCACACCGGTCGATCAGGCTGCCGTCGTAGAGCACCACCTCGCCCGGGGTCTCGTGCCGGTAGCGCCGCCGCCCGATCGCCGCGGTGGGGGTGTGCATCGAGACGGCGAAGGTACCGGGTACCGCCTCCCGCAGCCAGGTGGTGCCCGGATCGAGCTGCGGGTAGATTGGCGCCAGGGAGCGCAGCGCCTCGTGCGCTCGGTGGCCCGTCGTGGGCGGGAGGTTCCATCCCAGGAGGAACAGGTTCATGCCGGTCGTTCAGCGATGCGTCAGGACGGCGCCGGACACCGGCGTCGTCGCCTGCGACCGCGCCGGTGCCGTCGCCGGCGGGTCGAGACGACGGACGAGCGTGTTCCCGTCACGCCCCAGATACTGCCAGGGGGTCGCCAGCTCCCGCAAGCGCGCCTTCATCGGGGGCGAGAACGACGTCGTCGAGTCGCCGAGCATCTTGAGGTCACCGAGCAGCCAGATCGTGTGATCGCGCTCCTCCGCGAGCACCTGCTCGAGTTCGTCGAGGCGCGTCAGGATGCGGACGCCGGTGACATGGTGGATCAGGTGGCCCTCGCGCTCGAGTGGCACCGCCTTCTCGGCCACCACGTAGTCGACGCGCCCGATGTAGTGGACGTAGATCGACGTCCAGTAGGTCGGTCCGAAGACCATGACACGATCGTCCGGTCGGAGATGCTCGCGCACGAACCGCGCCGGTCCGACGTGATCCTGGTGAAAGGTGGCGTAGGGCCGCCAGTTCAGGGTCGAGCGGATCGGGTCCTTGGTCGACGTGTAGTCACGCCGGATGACCTCCGCGATGCCGGCCGGGGACACGTCGCGCGTCGAGACCACGAGCAGCATGATGGTCACCATCACCTCGACGCCGCGCCGCCAGGCGAACGTACGACCGGCATAGGCGAGCGCGATGTCGATCGCCGAGGTCACGCCGCGTGCCACCACCGACAGCACCGCCGCCAGCACGATGATCAGGAGCGGGTAGACGTGGAAGTGGTAGCGGATCTCGTTGAAACCGTCGTGGCCGAAGGTGACGCCGACGAGCGGCAGCAGCAGGGCGCCGATCCCGACCAGCGGCGCCGGCCGGCGACGGTCGGCCAGGAAGAGGGCGCCCATGACCAGGAGGCCGATCGCGACCAGCACCGACAGGCGCGGCCAGCCCTCGACGAACCAGGAGAGGACGCGGCTCCAGACCGGTGGATAGCTCATGAAGACCTGGCCGATCGACCAGGGCGCGCCCCAGCCGGGATCGAGCGCCTGCGGGTGCATGATCAGGTAGCCACCCCAGTAGAGGGCGAACAGCGCCGTGCCGATCCAGGCGATCGCCCACGGCAACCGGGTCAGCTCGCGCCAGCCACCGGGGAACAGCAACAGCGCGCCGACGGCGATGCCGGCAACCACTCCGAACAGGTTCAGGAAGGCGGCCACGAGCGCCGCGATGGCGACCAGCGCCCGCCACCGCCGCCCCGGCTGGCGCACGCCGACCACGACGATCGCCAGCCCCAGCGCCACCAGCATGGCGGCGGCGGTCGCCACCGCGCCCCGGTCGGTGCCGAGCAGGTTGAGCGGCATCGTCATCTCGGGGATCCGCAGGGTCTCCTCGATCAGGCCGAGCAACCCGGAGACCACCGTCGCGTCCTCCGGATCGGCCGCCGGGGTGCCACCGGAGAGCATCCACTGCCCGATCTGCCGGTGCACGAGGAGCCAGCCGATGCCGAGCACGACGGGCGGTCCGGCCAGCCGGTAACGGCGCCAGCCGCGCAGGTCGCCAGGCAGGCTCTCCTCGGGCAGGCAGGCCGGCACCAGGAAGAGCAGGAGGACCATCACCCCGAGCTGGTGGGTGACGATGGCCAGCGCCATCCAGAACCAGGTGACGACTCGCCAGCGGTGATCCCCGTCCAGGTAGCCGCGCACGAAGGCGTGCGTGGCGAGCACGAAGCAGAGCTGCAACAGCGTGTACATGCGCGCGTAGCGCGCCAGCTCGAGGCCCCAGATCGAGAATGCGAGCAGGGCCGCCGCCACCAGCCCGACCGCGTCGCCGAACAGCCGGCGCGCCAGGAGGAAGGTGGCGAGCACCGTCAGACTGCCGAAGAGGGCGGCCGGAAACCGCAGCGCCCAGGCATCGGTGCCCCAGATCCGAGCCGCCAGCGCCTCGGCGTAGAGAAACGGCGCGCCGCGCAGGTAGATCGATTCCGAGGGGACGCGCGGATAGCCGTGCGCGAGGATGCCATCGACCGCCATCGCCTGGTGCCCCTCGTCGGCGACCAGCCCCAGGGCATCGAGATTCCAGGCGCGGAGCGCGAAGGCGACGCCGACCAGGGCCAGGACGGTCACCCAGACCGCCATCGGCGTGCGTCGGGGGGCAGGGATCGCGCCGGTACGCGACGCGGACAATCCGGATGCGGCGGGCGGCATGGCCGGCGCCCCGCTCAGGCGCTCCGCCCGGTGCGGTCGAGGGTCAGCACCTTGGCGGAGTCGGAACCGAAGCCGAGCGTGTCGCGGATCACGTAGATCGGCTTGTCCTGCGACTCGTGGTAGGTCCGGGCGAGCATCTCGGCCAGGAGCCCCATCGAGATGAACTGGATGCCGGTGAAGACGAGAAGCACACCGAGCAGCAGCAGTGGACGGTTGGCCAGCCCCTGTTCGAAGAACAGCCGCAGGATGGCCAGGTAGACGCAGATCGCCGAGCCGGCGAAGAACGACAGCCCCCCCCAGGCGCCGAAGATGTGCAGTGGCTGGGTCGAGAAGCTCAAGAGGAACTTGACCGTGATCAGATCCAGGATCACCCGGAAGGTCCGCGAGATGCCGTACTTGGTCTTGCCGAAACGCCGCGCGTGATGCTGCACGGGAATCTCCACCGTCCGTGCCCCGAGCCAGCTTGCCAGCGCCGGGATGAAGCGGTGCATCTCGCCGTACAGGTGCACGTTCTTGACGATCTCGGCCCGGTAGGCCTTCAGCGAACAGCCGTAGTCGTGCAGCCGGACACCGGTGACGCGACCGATCAGCCAGTTGGCGATCATCGATGGCAACCGCCGGCTCAGCATCCCGTCCTGGCGGTCGATGCGCCAGCCCGAGACCACGTCGTAGCCCTCATCGAGCTTGGCGATGAGCCGCGGAATGTCGGCCGGGTCGTTCTGCAGATCAGCATCCATCGGCAGCACGGCGCGGCCCGAGGCGTAGCGGAAGCCGGCCGACATGGCTGCGGTCTGCCCGAAGTTGCGCCGCAGCCTGACGACCCGCACGTGAGGGTCGCGCGCCTGGATGCCCCTCAGCACCTCGAAGCTCGAGTCGCTCGAGCCGTCATCGATGAACAGGATCTCGTAGCTCCGCCGGTACTCGACCAGCACCTCCGAGAGCTGCCGGTGCAGGGTCTCGAGGCTCTCCACCTCGTTGTGCACCGGGAGCACCACCGAGAGGTCGAGGGTCGCGCCCTGTCCGTCGCAATGTTCTGGCTGGCGGGTGGTCATGGGGACTCGCTACGCTCCTCAGCGCGCCGGACGCGGCGCCGGCTTACGCCGACCTGCGCTCCGCCGTCCGCGCACCGCGTGTCTTGCCTGGCCGGAGCCTCTCGGCGTACCACTCGAAGGTGCGCCGGAGCCCGGTCGCGAAGTCGACCTGTGGTCGGTATCCGAGCAGCTGCGTCGCCCGCGTGATGTCGGCGTGCGAGTGCAGGATGTCGCCGGGCCGCGGGGCGGCGTGGACCGGCTCGAGACCGGTGCCACAGAGCGCGATCAGCTGCGCGCACAGCTCCTTGACCGTCACGTTGCCGCCCGTGGCGGCATTCATGACCTGGCCGGCGACCAGCTCGGCCGGTGCCGTGGCGGCCAGCATGTTGGCCTCGACGACGTTGTCGATGTAGGTGAAGTCGCGCGACTGCTGGCCGTCGCCGTAGATGATCGGACGCTCGCCGCGGAACAGCCGCCGGAGGAAGATCGGGATCACCGCGGAGTACTCGGAGTCGGCCGCCTGCCGCGCGCCGAAGACGTTGAAGTAGCGCAGAGAGACGGTCTCGAGCCCGTAGACGTGATGGTAGACCCGCAGGTACTCCTCGGCCACCAGCTTGGTGACGCCGTAGGGCGAGATCGGCTGCGGGCGGTGATCCTCGCGCTTCGGCAGCTCCTCGGAATCCCCGTAGACCGACGAGGAGCCGGCGAAGACGAAGCGCCGCACACCGGCCTGCCGCGCCGCCTCGAGCAGGTTGAGCGTACCGCCGACGTTGACCGTGTTGACCAGCGCCGGCGACTGGATCGAGCGCTGCACCGAGGCCAGTGCCGCCTCGTGGTAGACGACCTCGATCCCCTGCATGGTGCGCTCGACCGCGCCGGAGTCGCGGATGTCCGCCTCGACCACCTCGAGATCGCCGATGACGGCCGGCCCGGCAGCGGCGCCGCCACGCCGGGCGGTGGCAGCCGCGCGCGCCGCCTCGAGGTTCTCTCGCGTGCCGTTCTCGAAGTTGTCGATGACACGGACGCCCTGGCCGTCGGCCAGGAGCCGCTCGACCAGGTGCGAGCCGATGAACCCGGCACCGCCGGTCACCAAGTAGCGCTGCATGCGTCCCCCCCCCAGGTCACCAGGTCCCGTCGCGCCGGCGTCGCCGCCGGGCCGGCGCTCAGGGACTGAGCGCCTCGCGCTGCGAGACCAGCTTCACTTCGCCGCGCCGCTCCCCGCGCGGCGCGCGCACACGCGGGACCTCTTCCTCGTATCCGTAGTACTTGTAGTCGTAGTAGTACGGCAGCGCCTCCTGGGCGTTGTTGACCACCGCGCCAAGCACGTTGGCCTCGACGTCCGACAGCAGCTCGCGCGAGCGCCGCACCACCTGGCGCGGCGTGCGGCCGGCCAGCACCACGAGCACCACCCCGTCGACCCGCGGCGCCAGCAGCAGCGGATCGGACACCGGCAGCAGCGGCGGGCTGTCGATGATGCAGAGGTCGAAGGCATCCGACAGCTGCTGCAGCGTGCGGCGCAGCACCTGCTCCTCGAACAGCTTCGACGGCCCGGAGATGACCCGCCCCGAGGTGATGACCTTGAGATTCGGCTGCTCGGTCTCCTTGAGCACCGCGGCCATCGGCAGCACACCGCGCATGAAATCGGTCATGCCCTTGGCCTGCGGCAGGCCGTAGATCTCGTGCACACGGGGCTTGCGCAGATCGAGATCGACGAGCAGCACCTTCCCCTCCGTGTGCCGGGCGACCGACAACGCCAGGTGGGTCGACGTGGTCGACTTGCCCTCGCCGCGCCGCGAGCTGGTGAACTGGACGGTCTTGAGCGGCTGGCTGTCCGCCTGGCGGAGCAGTCGCACGTGCAGGCGCCGGAACTCGGTGCCGGCGGGCGACTCGTCCTCGAAGTACTCGAAGATGTTCCTCTGCGTCTTAGCCATCGAGTCCCCCGCATCGCCCGGCGTCCGACACCGCCGCGGCGGTGTCGTGCCCGCCGGCGGTGCCATCGCTCGCCGGCGCCGCGATCACCGCCGACGCGCCGAGGGTCGCCACGCAGGCCAGCACCATGCTGGCCGCCCCGGCCGTCCCCACCCGCCGCGCGCGGTCGCGCGTGCCGCCGCCGCGCCGGCGCCGGCGCGGTGACTCGGTGTTCGAGGCCACGAGCCGCGGGATGGTGCCCAGCACCGGCAGCCCGAGGACCTCCTCCACCTCGCCGACCGTCTTGAGCGAGGTATCGAGGTACTCCGCCAGCACCACCGCGCCGAGTCCGAGCAGCGGCCCGATTGCCAGGGCCAGCAGCAGGATCCGCGCCCGGTCCGGGCGGTCCGGTTTCACCGGAACCATCGGATAGTCGACGATCCTCACCCGCGCCTCGACCGAGCTCTTGCGCGCCTCGGCCTTGATCTGACCGGAGACGAGCTGCGCCTCCATGTTCTCGACCAGCTTGCTCAGGCGGAGGACCTCCCCCTTGAGACGCTGCAGCTCGAGATCCTGCTTGGGCTGCTCGATCACCTGCTGCTGGTAGTCGCGGAGCAGTCGCTGGATCTCCGAGCGACGCGCCTCGACCGAGCTCACCACGAAGCGATCGAAGATGACGTCGCCGATCTGGTTCCGGACCGCCGAGGTCTCCGTCGGGAAGGTCTCGACCACTTGGTCGCGCATCTCGTTGAAGATGTCCTGACGGATGCGGCTCACATCGGCGCCGGCGATCGAGCGGCCCGAGGCACCCTGGATGGCCAGCACCACCTGGTTGCGCTCGGCGGTGCGCAGCTCACGGACCAGTCGCTCCAGGCGGTTGTTCATCACCTGGCGCTCGAGGCTCTCGAGCTCGCCCAGCCGCGGCGGGATCCGCTCCATCCCCCGCAGGATGCGCTGCTCGATCGTCGTGATCTCGAGATCCGACTCGTCGACCATCCGTCGCGTCTCGGTGAAGTTCTCGGCGGTGACCGGGTTCTGTTTCTGCAGGTTCTGCGTGGTGATGCGCGCCCGGTAGTCCTGCAGCTGGCGCTCGGCCCGCTTCAGCAGCCCGCGATGCTCCTCGAGCTGCTCGGTCGTGAAGTCGCGGGTGCGCTCGGTGACCTGCGTGTCGGTCGCCAGCTCGTAGTCGATGTACTCCTCGGCAACCGCCTTCGCCAGCAGGTAGGCCTTGTAGGGATCCTCGTCCTCGCAGGTGAAGCGGAAGAGATCGAGTCCGGCCCTCTCGACCCCGATCTTCTCCTTGAGCCCCTGCGTGTAGGTGCGGACGATGATCTCGTCGAGGCTCCGGTCCGGCATCTGCGCCTGTCGCTTCTCGGCCGCCGCGCGCACGCGGGGATTCTCGTCGAGGCCCAGCCGGCGGCCGACCGGCTCGAGGAATGGCTGGCCGGTGACCTGCTGGTTGAGCCCCATGAGCTTCTCGCGGTCCCAGTCTCGCGAGCGATTGCCGTGACGCACGCGATCACCGACGAACTCGGACGCGACGTCATCGACGATGTCACGATCGACGATCTCGATCAGCGCGCTCGACACGTAGATCGGCGTCATGTAGCGCAGGGCAACCAGTGCCGTGACCACGACGAGCACGGTCGGGATGACGATCATCCACTTGCGCTTCCAGACGATGCGCGCGTATTCGGCGAGTTCGACCCTGTCCGCTTCGAGGCTCATGTCGGATGTTCCTTCTCCTTGCTGCCACTGCCGGTGCGACCGGGCCTCCTGCCCTCTCGCCGTGACGCCATCGGCGCGCGTGCGCCGCACGTCGATCAGCGACGTGGCGACGCTCCGTGCTAGTTGTTGATCCGGTCGATCAAGAACGCGATCCCGACCGCCGCCGTGACAATGGTGGCCACGCCCCGCACGGTGTTGAGCGAGAAGAGGCTCGCGCGGTGGCTGCCGACGGTGATGGTGTCACCCGGCATGAGCAACGGGTTCGACACCTCGTCACCGCGCAGCAGGTAGTTCTCCATGTTGACCTCGATCGTGCGGGTCGCCCCGGGGCCCCGGCGCACGATCGTGACCTTGCGGAGGTCGGCATTGCCGGACGGACCGCCGGCGATCAGGACGCCGCCGACCAGGTCGATGGCCCCCTCCTTCTGGACGACCCCGGGGTTCACCACCGCCCCGAGGACGTAGATCACATCCGGCCAGGTCTGTCCGACCACCTTCTTAGGAACGTTGATCGTGTCGTCCGGTCGCAGTTCCGGCAGATCGGTCGGCAGCCCGCGTCCCCAGATCTGGCTCACGTCGACGGTCAGGATCTCGCGCTCGCCGGAGCCCCCCTTGCGGATCACCTGGACGCCGGCCAGGTAGGCGCTGTCGGTCGGACCGCCGGCCTCGCGGATCAGGTCCCAGATGCCGGGGATGGGCCAGGAGGCGTACTTGCCGGGCTTCTCGACCTCGCCCAAGACGTAGATCGACTTGGAGTTGTAGGCGGTCACCGTCACCGAGACCTGGGTGATGGTGCGGTCGTAGAGCGAGAACTTGCGCGCCAGCTCCTCCTCGAGCTCCGAGGTGGTCGAGCCGGCCACCCGCACCTCACCGATCAGCGGCAGGGTCACGCGACCGTCGGCGAGCACCGAGACCTCCCGGGTGAGCTCCGGCTTCTCCCAGACCTCGATCGACACCTGGTCGGTCGGTTCGATGCGGTAATCGGTCTGGGCGCGCGCCAGCCCGGCCGCGAGGCCGAGCAGAATGGCGATCGCGAACGGGACAGTGATCGATCGCGGTCTGGACATGCCTGGGCTCTCCACGGGACGCCGACCCCGCTCGGCGGCCGCCCCTCGTTTCACAATCCGATTCAGGTGATCACTGCAACCGTCTACATGAAAGGAAGTTGAAGGAGGTAGTGTAGCCGGTTGTCGGGCGTGTGTCCAGGTCGGGGCACGATGGGCGGTAGCGGTCCCGCGGGCCACTGGACGGACCGCGGCGACACCGGTCGATGCCTGGAATCGGGCTCGCTGCCTCTCCATAGTACACCCACCGCCCGGCGGAGAGCCGAACTTCGCTGATCGTATCGGGCTACGGCTGGCCCGCCTTGAGCCGCGAGTCTCCCGACAATCCCCTGGCAGGGATGGCTACGCAGCGCAGCGATCGCCGTTGCATCGATCTGGGCGCGGTGAATCGCCATCCGTTCAGGCTGCGTGGACCCGATTGCGCCCGGCGCGCTTGGCCGTGAACAGCGCCTGGTCGGCCGCCATCATCAGGAGATCCGGCTCGACGCCGTCGCTCGGGCAGGCGGCCACGCCGATCGAGCAGGTCATGGCCCCGGCGGCGAGCGGCGGGAAGGCGTGGGCCGCCACCCGCTGGCACAGCCGCTCGGCCAGCACCAGCGCCCCGTCCTTGTCGGTGTGCGGGAGGATGAGCAGGAACTCGTCGCCTCCGTACTTGGCCAGGATGTCGATGTCGCGCGTGGCCGCCCTGAGCTCCGCCGCCAGATCGCGAAGCAGTGCGCTGCCACGCAGATGGCCGTGAACCTCGTTGTACTCCTTGAGATGGTCCACATCGACCATCAGGATCGACAGCGCGTGCCCGAAGCGGCGCGCCCGCTCGACCTCGCGGCGCAGCGCCTTCAGCAGATGCCGGTAGTTGTAGGCGCCGGTCAACTCGTCCGTGATCACCTGCTGCGCCAGGCGTCGGACCTGGGCGCGATGGCCGATGGCCTCGGCGATGCGACGCGCCAGCGCCCGGACCGTTGCCTGGTCCCCCCCCTCACCGGCGGCCGTCGCCGGGCGATCCCCGGTCCCGGGCGCCGGCATCAGCACCACCTGCAGCTCGCCGTCGCGCTCGCCGGCGAGCGGAATCGGCGCCCGGAGCCGCGGCGGGTCAGCAGCCAGCACCGGCCCGCCGCCGGCCGGCGCCT
>JASFRE010000040.1:0-15586 GCA_050115055.1 Candidatus Eiseniibacteriota bacterium
CGGCCGCCACGAAGGTCCTCCACGACTACCTGGAGACGACCAGCGTACCGCCCTACCTGCTCGCCCTGCCCGACGCGGCGGCGCGCGAGCGCTGGGCCGAGAGCACCTTCGCGGCCATCCGGTGCACGGGCTACACCCTCGCCGACATGCTTGCCCATCGCGTGGCGACGATCGGCGGCCGGCCGCTCTTCGAGGAGTACGGTGCGTCGCCGCCACCACGCTGGAGCTATGCCCAGGTCCAGCGCCGCGCGCGGGCGATTGCCGCCGTCTTCCTCGAGGCGCGCGGCGCCGACGCGCGCGTGGCGCTCCTCGTCGACAACAGCGTCGACGGCGCCTCGTGCGATCTCGCCTGTCTGCTGCACGACATCGTCGTGGCGCCGCTCAACGTCCACTTCAACCTCGACGAGCTCTGCTGGATCTTCCGGCGCCTGGGGATCACCATCGCCGTCGCCGACACCGAGGACCGGCTGCGCCGCCTCCTCGAGGTGCGCCGTCGCCTGGGAGCGTCGTTCACCCTCTACGCGCTCCAGTCCGGGCGCGTCGTCGAGCAGGACGAGGCCGTGCTGCTCGGTGAGACGACCGCGCACCTCTCGACCGAGCACGTCGAGTCGGTCCTCGCCGCGCGCCCGCGGCGAGCGCTCGACGAGATCGGCACCGTCATGTTCACGTCGGGGAGCACCGGCCGCCCCAAGGGCGTCGCCTTCACGCCGTTCAACCTGATCTCGAAACGCTTTGCACGCGCCGCGGCGCTACCTGCAGTCGGACAGGACGAGAAGCTCCTCTGCTTCCTGCCGCTCTTCCACACCTTCGGCCGCTACCTCGAGATGCTCGGCATGCTGTTCTGGCGCGGCACGTACGTGTTCGCTGGCAACCCGTCGACCGGGACGCTGTTCGCCGGCCTGCACGAGGTGCAACCGACCGGCTTGATCAGCGTGCCGATCCGCTGGGTGCAGATCCGCGATCACTGCCTCGAGCGCGCCGGGGACGCCGCCTCGTCCGAGGAGCGCGAGGCGATCTTCCGGCAGGTGGTCGGCAACCGTCTGCGCTGGGGTCTGTCGGCTGCTGGCCATCTCGAGCCGCGGGTCTTCCGCTACTTCCAGCGACGCGGCGTCGAGCTGGCGAGCGGCTTCGGCATGACCGAGGCGACCGGCGGCATCACCATGAGCCCGCCCGGCGACTACGTCGACGGCACGGTCGGCACGCGGCTGCCGGGCATCCGCCTCCGCTTCACCGACGAGGGCGAGATGCAGATCGCCGGCGCCTACGTCGCCCGCTACCTGACGGAGGAGGGCGAGGGACTCGAGACCGTGCCCGGCATCGAGGCCGACGGCGAGGAGTGGCTCACGACCGGCGACCTCTTCCGGGAACTCGCGCGCGGGCACCTGACCATCGTCGACCGCATCAAGGACATCTACAAGAACAACCGCGGTCAGACGGTGGCGCCACGCCGCGTCGAGCAGCTGCTCGAGGGCGTGCCCGGCATCCGGCGTGCCTTCCTGGTCGGCGACAACCGCGCCTACAACGTGCTCCTGATCGTGCCCGACCAGGACGATCCGGTGCTGCGCGACGCCCCCGATGCCGGCAGCCGCCACGAGTACTTCCGGCAGATCGTCGCCGCCGCCAACCAGGACCTGGCGCCCTACGAGCGCGTCATCAACTTCACGCTCATCGACCGCGACTTCGAGATCGAGCGCGAGGAGCTGACCCCCAAGGGCACCTATCGCCGGAAGGCGATCGAGCAGCACTTCGCCGACCAGATCGAGGCGCTCTACCAGCGCTCGTTCGTCGAGCTCCGGGTCGGCGCCCTGCGCGTCCAGCTGCCCCGGTGGTTCCACCGCGACCTCGGCATTCTCGAGAACGACATCACGGTCGATGGCGAACGCCTCGTCGACCGCCAGCGGCACCGCGAGCTCGCGCTGGTGCGCGATCCCGCGAGCGGCATGGTCCGGATCGGCGACCTCGAGTACGCCGTCGCGGGCGATACCGTCGACCTGGGGCTGCTGGCGCGCCAGCCCCGCCTCTGGCTCGGCAACCCGGCGCTCGTCGCCTTCGCACCCTGCAAGGAGGGCTGGGACGCGTCGCCGGGCCCGGTGTCGCTCAACGTCCTCCTGCCACCCGGCACCTCACGGGACCATCACGACACCGGGGCCGATCCGACCGACGTCAGCGATCCACGGCTCGTCGTCGTCAACCGGCTGCTCCAGCTCTCGCTGTTCGCCTCCCGCGACCGGTCGCTCTCCGCCGTGCTGCAGCTGAAGGGCGAGCTGGTGGCCAACGACGATCGCTTCGGGGCCACGGTGCGGCGCCGGCTGACGGCGCTGGCCCGGCACGACGACGAGGAGGTGCGCTGCCTGGCCTACCGGGTGCTGCTGCTCGACGATCCGGAGCCCGACTACGATCTCTCCTTCCCGGCTTTCGTCCAGTCGGGACTCTCGTTCCTGAACGAGAGCTCGCTCAAGTGCCTGGCCAGCGCCCAGTTCGAGAAGCGACGGCTCGAGGCGCTACGCCGCCGCTTCTACGCCTACCGGCGCCAGCTCGAGTGGCCGGCCAGCGAGGAGGTGCGACGCCAGTTCGAGTACACGCTGCGCATGCTGGTGAACTTCGTCCACCGCTACCCGGAGTACTACAACGCGGTGCGGATCGAGCTCGGCGCCTGGGTCCTGCACCGCCAGGACCCACAGCTCGCCGAGAGCGCGCAGCGCCTGCTGGACGGCCTGGTCGTCTGGTTCGGGAAGCACCTGGAGGCGCGGACGCCGCCGCTCGATCCCGATCGTCTCGAGCGTCTCGTGGCCTTCGACGAGGACATCTCGGAGACCGCGCGCGGCCGGCTCCGGCACCTGCTGGTCGAGACCACCTTCCTCAAGCAGTCGGTGATCCTCGCCTTCGACGAGCAGGACTTCGAGCTCGATGACGTCGTGGACGGCGGCATCTGGGTCTCCCGGCTCCGCACGCGTGGCACCCACACGCTCGACCGGGTCAGCATCAATACCAAGGGCAGCCGCCACTTCGAGCTGCTGGTCATCCAGCGCCGCGACATGAACGCCGCCGCCGTGCAGCGCACCAACTACTGGATGGCGACGATCGCCGGCTTCCCGTTCGGCCAGCGCGCCGTGCCACGCTTCGGCTGCACGCGCCCGGAGCTGGCGGCGATGTCGCTCGAGTACATCAGCCAGCCGACGGTCGAGGAGAAGATCCGTGAGCTCGCGAGCCAGTTCCAGTCGGGGCTCGTGGACCCGGCGCCCGGCGAGCTCCGGAAGCTCATGGTGCGGGCCATGTCGACGCTCTTCGTCGCCTGGCGGCACAGCGGGCGCCAGGTGGTGCCAGAGACCATCAGCCCGGCCAACGTCGTCGTTCCCGAGCAGGACTTTCACGAGGGCTCGCTCATCCTGTCGCTGGCCGGCTGGGATCCCTACCGGCACACCTTCGATCTCTTCCGGCCGCTGCACACCATGTTCTACCGGCGGACGCGCGCACACTACCCGGTGATCGCCGGACACCTGCGCGACACGTGGATCTTCGATGCCTGTGTCGAGGCCCTGGGCGAATCGCGCGCGCTCGAGCTGCTCCGGCGGCTCCGCGCCGACATCGACGCCGCCGACGCCACGCCCTTCGGCCAGGCCTTCACCCGGGAGCTCGACCGCTTCCTCGCGACCGCCGGCCAGCGTTACTACCTGTCGCTGCCGCTGGTCAACGCGATCGACCGCTACCACGCCTGGCTCGGCGCCAATCCGGGTGTCGAGCGCGTCGCCTGCGCCGACCAGGTGGAGGGACTCGAGCGCCTCTACCGGCTGGACCGGCTGGGCGACGCGGCTCGCTATCACCTCTACCGGCACACCTACTTCGCCGACGCCTCCCGGGAGACCCACGAGGCGTACGACCGCCTGCTGGAGTCGATGCAGCGCGATCCATCCCAGCCGCCGACCCGGCTGGTGGAGCTCTCCGAGCTGCAGGCGACGCTGGCCAGCGAGCAGGACCTCGACGTCTTCGCGCGTCTCGTCTTCCCGCGGGCCCACCGCCCACCGCGGGTCGAGGTCGTCACCTTCGGCGAGCGGCAGCGCAAGCAGGTGACCGTGCGCACCCGCTTCACCGACGAGCGTGGCGAGACCTTCGACATCCGCGAGCCGATCCACCCGGAGGAGGTCGGCCAGGTCTACCGTCTCTTCTACGAGGAGCACTTCCCGAAGACGGTCAGCGAGCAGGACCGCTACCTGGTCGCCACCGACGAGGCAGACCGCGTGATCGGCGCCATCTGCTACCAGCTGCAGGAGCACGAGGTCGTGCACATGGAGGGTGTCGTGGTCAACGCCTCCTTCACCGGGCGCGGGATCGCCACGGCGCTGCTCGAGGACTTCGTCACCCGGATGGCCAGCCAGGGCGCGCGCGTCGTCAAGACCGGCTTCATCATGCGCGCCTTCTGCGAGAAGCGCGGCTTCCGCCTGGACCGGAGGTGGGGTGGGCTGGTGCGCTGGATCGTGGCGCCGGAGGAGGCGGAGAGGCGAGCGCCGGAGCCGCCGGACGTGGTCTGACGCGGCATCCGCGGGCGCCGCGGCCGGCGTTCAGGGCGTCGCGGCCGGCGTTCAGGGCGCCGCGGCCGGCGTTCGAGGCGTCGCGGCCGGCGTTCAGGGCGCCGCGGCCGCCGCCTGGCCGGGGGGTGTCACCTCGCCGCGGAACGTCGTCAGGCAGTGGCGCACCAGCGGATGCGTGTGGTCGAGGCCGTAGACCAGCCGGTAGAGACCGAGCAGGATGTCGGGAACCCGCGCGACGTCGATCGCGGCTCCGGTGATCGGGCGGATCATCGGCCAGAAGGGCACGATCGCCAGACCCGGACCGAGCGGTGGCGCCTGAAAGTCCGCCACCACCCTGTGACATCCCACCGCCTCCAGGAAGCGCACGGTCGACGCGCGAGCCTCGCGTTGCTCCTGGGTGTTCGCCGCCTCCGGCCGCGCCGCCTCGACCGTGATCCAGTGCGGCGGCCGGTCGAACCGCCGGCAGCGCCAGAGCAGGCGCTCGAACAGCGCGCAGCCCGCTCCCGCCCCGCGGAACCGCCGGGCGGTGCACAGGTACATCAGATGCGCCACGCGCACCGACGGGAAGAAGAGGACGTACGCGAAGCCGATGACCGCCTCTCCGCGCTCGGCGATGTAGAAGGCGTTCGCGTGACTGCCCGGGAGCTCGTCGATGCGGCCGATCAGCGTCGAGTCGGCGATCCGCTGCTCGACGGGGAATGACTCATGGTAGGCGCTGATGATGCCGTGCGCCTCGCGCCGCCCGAGCCGGTAGATCGGCCGGATCTCGACCGGGTCCAGGGCGTGCCGTCCCGGCCGGCGATCCTCGGGTGGTGGCGTGTCGCGCATGGACGCCTGGCTCCCGGCCCCCGGCGCCGGTTCTCCCGGCAGCGGCGGCTTGTTGATGGCGCGCACCGTCTGCTAGGCTCCCGCGGTCGCCGGAGCCTGTCCGTCGCCGCCGGCGCGCGGCCGCGATGGCGCGGCACACGGCCCCGGTGCCGCACCGCCGCGGTGCGCGATACCGCATCGGGACCGCCCGGACCCGATCCCGACGCACCGCTCATCCCCTCACGCGTGGAGCCAAGAGCACCGGCATGCGCCACCCGATGTCCATCGCCGCCCTGCTGCTCGGACTCCTCATGCTCGCCGGCAGCGCCCGGGCCGACGACCCGCCGGCGCGCCCGGCCGGACCGGCGGCCCTGACCCCCGAGGAGGAGGGCACCGGCGTCGTGCTCGAGACGTCGCTCGGCGACGTGGCGCTCCGGCTGCTCGACCTCGATGCGCCACTCACCGTCGCGCGCTTCCTCGAGCTGGTCGATGGTGGCTTCTACGACGGCACCATCTTCCACCGCGTGCTGCCGAATCTGGTCCAGGGCGGCGGCTACACGGCGGCGCTCGAGCGGCGAGCCCTGCCGGTCGACGACGGCAGCACCGTCCGCTCCGGCGATCGCCGCGCGCTCGGACACCCGTTCCCCAACGAGGCGACGGTCACACCGCCCAACCGGCGCGGCACGGTCGCCTGGGTGCATCTGCCGGCGCTCCCGAACACCGCGACCGGCGAGTTCTTCATCAACGTCGAGAACAACGCCTATCTCGACCACCGTGACCGCTCGCCGGGCGGCTTCGGCTGGGCGGTGTTCGCGGAGGTGATCGACGGCATGGACACGGTCGACGCGATCGCCGCCCTGCCCACCGGTCCGCGCGGCCCCTTCGTCCACGACGTCCCGCTCGAGACCGTCACCATCCTGTCGATCCGCCGCGCCCGCAACTGACGCCCCGGCGCGCGGCGTCGGCGATCAACCGGCGTCGTCGCTGGGTGGCAGCTGGTCGATCGTCCGGATCGACTCGATCACCACCGGCTCCACGGGGACGTCGCTGTACATGCCGACCTTGGCCGTCTTGACGCCCTTGATCGCATCAACGACGTCCTTCCCCTGCACGACGTGGCCGAAGACCGCGTAACCCGCCCCGTCACGCGGCTGGTCGAGGAACGAGTTGTCGTTGACATTGATGAAAAACTGGTTGGTGGCCGAATCGGCCTGGTTGCCGAGGCGCGCCATGGCGATCGTGTACTTCTCGTTCTTGAGGCCGTTCTTCCACTCGTTCTTGATCGGCTCGTCGGTGGCGCGCTTCTTCATGTCGGCGTCGAAGCCACCGCCCTGGATCATGAACCCGTCGATCACGCGGTGGAAGATGGTGCCGTCGTAGGCCTTCTTGTCGATGTAGGCGAGGAAGTTCTCGACGCTGATCGGCGCCTTCTCCTGGTCGAGCTCGAGCACGAAATCACCCATCGTCGTGTCGACGAGTACCAGCACCTTCCCCTCCTCGGCATGCTTCATCGCGTCCTGGGTCGCCTCCGCCTTCTCGGCCGCCTCGTCGGAGCTGGCAGCCAGCTCGCTGGGCGGTCCGGCCAGGGCCGGACCGGCGACCAGGGCGAGGGCACAGATGGCAAGTAAACAGGTTCTCATGTTCGGTTCCTGCGGTGGGTTTGAGAGGTCGGTCGCGGACGACCGGTCAACCGTCCACGCTGCCACCACCCGTTCAGGCGGCGGCCCGCGCGGTGATCTCCAGCATGCGCTCGATCGGCCGCAGGGCGAGCGCGCGGACCGCCGGGTCGACGTCGACGACCGGACGGCGATCACGCATGCAGGCGTAGAGCTTCTCGAGCGTGTTCAGTTTCATGTACGGGCATTCGTTGCAGGCGCACTCGCCGGTCGCGGGAGCGGCGATGAACGTCTTCTCCGGACAGCGCTTCCGCATCTGATGGATGATGCCGGGCTCGGTGGCGATGATGAACTCCTGGGCCGCGCTGGACGTGACGAAGTCGAGGATCGACGAGGTCGAGCCGATGTGATCGGCCATCTCGAGCACCGCCTCGGTGCACTCCGGATGGGCGGCGACCAGGGCGTGGGGATGTCGCACCTGCAGCTCCGCGATCCGACGCTCCGAGAAGAGCTCGTGCACCACACAGGTGCCGGGCCACAGCACCATGTCACGCCCGGTCTGACGGATCAGGAAGCGCCCGAGGTTCCGGTCGGGAGCGAAGAGGATCGGCTGGTCTTCCGGCACCGAGCGCACGATGAGCTCGGCGTTGGCGGAGGTGCAGATCACGTCCGAGAGCGCCTTCACCGCGGCCGAGCAGTTGACGTACGAGATCACGGTGTGGCCGGGGTGACGGGCGATGAAGCGCTCGAACTCGGCGGGGGGACAGCCTTCGTCGAGCGAGCAGCCGGCCTCGAGGTCGGGCAGCAGGACGGTGCGTTCCGGATTCAGGATCTTCGCGGTCTCGGCCATGAAGTGGACGCCGGCGAAGACGATGACGTCGGCATCCGTCGACCTGGCCTGCCGGGCAAGCGCCAGGCTGTCGCCAACAAAGTCGGCGACGTCCTGGATGTCCGGCTCCTGGTAATAGTGGGCCAGGATGACCGCGTTCAGGTCGCGTCGGAGCGTCTCGATCTCCAGGGCGAGATCGAGTGCCGGGTCGATGTGCGTCACGGGATCCTCTCGCCTTCGCGCGCGGGCGACTCAACCGATTGCCAGTCCGTCGGTTGTCCGACCATGGGTGCGATACAGTTGACGGCCCGCGCCGGTTCCCGTCTTGCTGCCGGCGGGGCGCCCGGCGGCGTCTGTCGGCCACCACAGGGGTCCCGGGAGTCCCGCCGGGAAGCCCGGCGGCGCAGGGCAGATTACTATACACGAGCGACATCCGGCCCGGGGAGCCCGAACGCCCCGCCGAGAGCCCGGCGGGGGCCTCGCCGGGGACCGCTCACGCCAACCGGATCTGGCGGTTTGACAAGATGTTAACAGGTTCCTGCCGCGAACCTGTCAGCAGAATCCCCAGAACCGCGGTAGACTATCGGGTGTCGTAAGACCGAGGAGCTGGCCGGCAGGTCCGGCCCGGCGTCCGCGCCCGCGGCACCGCTGGCCATCGCCGTGTACTCCGGCTTACACGCGCCCGTCGCGCCGCGGCGGCGCTGGAACTGGCATCACCTGGAGGCGTCAAGACTATGCGCAAGTTCTTCGTTCTCGCCATCGCATCCCTGTCCCTCATGGCCTGGTCGGTGATGGCCGTGGCGGGCCCGCACTGCTCGGCCCAGGCCAAGGCGTCCTGCCAGAAGGCCGGCGTGACCTGCGCGGCCAAGGGTCAGAAGACGGCGGCCATGCTCGAGGGGCTCGATGTGGCCACGACCCGCCTGCCTTCGGGCGCCATGCTGGTCATGTACTCGTCCGACGACGCCGAGACGGTCAAGACGCTGCAGGCCAGCGTCGCCAAGGGCACCAGTGATTTCGACTGCCGTCTGTGCCAGAAGATCGCTGGCGACCAGAACTGCACGATCGAGATCGCGGCCATCGACAACGGCGTCATCGCCCTGGTCACCGCCGACGATCCGAAGACCGTCGACGCGTACGAGATGCAGTTTGCGGCGATGTACACGCCGGAGACCTCCAACAACTAGCGCGTCTCGAGCCGACCGGCCTCGCATTGCGGCGAGAACCGAGACGGCTGGTCGAAACCCACCAGCACGGGTTAGGATCTACCGGGGATGAGGCACACGGCCTCATCCCCGGTTCGCGTTGGTGCCGCCGTCCTGGAGCCGAGACCCGTGCTGGCAGTCCGCCTGACGATCCTCGCCCTCCTCCCCCTCCTCGCCACCCTGGCGCCGGCCGCTGCGACCGGTGACCCGCCACTGGCCGCCTGGCCGGACGAGCTCTCCGGCATGGCCCGGCTGGCGGACGGGCGCCTGCTCCTGGTCGACGACGAGGAGCGCCAGGCGGTCTTCCTGGTGTGCCCCGCCGCCGACGGCCACATCCCCACCACACCACCGGTCCGCCAGCGCTTCCCGCTCCGCATCGACGACCTGGAGGCGGCCGCCACCGACAGCGCCGGCCATGTCTACCTGATGGCCTCGCACTCGCTGACCCGCAAGGGCCACTGGCGCCCCGATCGCTTCCGGATCGCCCGCCTCGCGGCCGGCTGGCCTGGGCCGGCGGCGGGTGTCGACACGTCGCGCGCCACTCCCTTCGGCGCTGTCGTCATCGACGATCTCCTCGACCGCCTGCTGGTCTGTGCCGCACATGCGGACCGCGCCTCGGCCTACGATCTCGAGGGGCTGGCGTGGTATCCTGCCGGCGATCGTCTGCTGGTCGGCGCCCGCAGTCCGCTCGACGGCGAGCGTGCGCTGCTCTTCGAGATCGGCCCGGCGGCAGCGCTGTTTCGCGGCGAGCCGACCCGGTGCCGGGTGCACGCGCTGGCGCTCGGTGGAGGTGGGATCCGCGCGCTGGCGTATGATCCGTGGCGCGACGGCTGCCTGGTGCTGGCCGGGGCGAGCGGCGGCCACCCGGCACACGTCTACCTGTGGCGCCCGCCACCGGCGGACGGCGGGCCGGGGGGCAGGCTCTTCGAGCTCGACGTGCCGGATCTCGGGGCCCTGCCGCAGCCGGAGGCCATCGCCGCCGGCGGTCCCGTCGACGCGCGGGGCGCCGGACCGCTCTACGTCGCCACCGAGGGGCAGTGGTCTGAAAAGCCGCCCCTGGTGGTGTGCCAGGCCGGACCGCCGGTGCCGGTCGAGGAACCCGATCGATGATGGAAGAGCTCCTGGCCGAGGGCATCGAGCTGGGAGGCCGCGTGCTCCTGGCCGCGATCCTCGGTGTCGTCGTCGCCTACCGCCGCCAGACCGATCCGCACCATCAGTCCATCCTGCAGTCGCACGCCTACCTGGCCGTCGCGGGCGCCATGTTCATCATGATCATCGGCGACCACTTCACGCGTGCCATCGGGTTGATCGGCGTCGCCACCATCATCCGCTACCGCTACGCGATCCGGAACCCGAAGGACGCCGGGACGCTGATCATCGCGCTCGGTCTCGGCATGGCCTGCGGCACCGGCGAGCTCGTCTTCCTGGCCATCCTCGGCGCCGCCTTCATGGTCCTGATCGTGCGGCTGCTCGAGGCCCTGCCGTCGATCCTGCCCGGCAAGCTGTTCGAGAGCCGCAACGAGACCCGCCTGCGTCTGGTGACCATCAACCCCGAGGAGACGCTCGCCAACCTGCAGACGGTGCTCGACCGTGAGCACATCGATCACACGCTGGCATCGCTCGATCGCAAGCGCAAGGCAGACCTGCAGATCGTCACGTCGACGATCGAGGTGCGGCTGCGCTTCAGCGGCGACCTCGACATTTCGCGGCTGACCGCGGATCTCGCCGACGAGTACGTGCAGAGCGTCACCTGGAAGCAAACCGAACCGACGGAGATCTGGGTCTGATCCGGGGCCGAGCGGTCCGTGGGGATCGGGGCGGCAGCGGGTCACCGGGGGTGCGGCGGTCGTGCGGGGGTGCTGCCGGCGCGGCTCAGCGCGAGGTGGCGGAGGCGCGCCGGCCGTGGAGCTCGCGGGCGCTGGCGTCGCCACCGGAGAACAGCCCCCAGCCGCGCCGGATGCGGGCCGCAACCTGCTGCTGCGGGCTCAGCACGCTGCGGGCGCGCTCGATATCGTCGAGGACAACGACCATCACGGCGTAGGTGCGGGTATCCATGATCGTGCTGCCGTCCGGATACTGTCTGAGGACCGGCAGGATACGGTCCACGCGGCCATCGAGCACCGTGCCGCCGTGCTCGCTGGCGCGGATCTCGACCCGATCCCCCGGCTGCACGTTGTGCTTCTCGGCCGGTGGCAGGTAGACCTCGACCCACATGTCGTCGGCGGTCATCACGGTCAGGATCGGCTGGCCGCTGGCCACCCACTCGCCCACCTTGCGGCGCACCGCGGTCACCACACCGTCATGATCGGCCACGATCTGGAGCTCGTCGATGAGCGCCCTGAGCCGGCTGAGCTCGCTCTGGCGGTCGGCGAGCTCGATCTCGAGCTCCGAGACCAGTCCCGAGCGATCGCTATCCAGGTTGGCGAGACGCTGGTCCATGAGCGCCATGATGCGCTCCTGGGCGGCGACCTCGCTTTCATAGCGACGCCGGCGGCTCACCATCTCCTCGTAGTCGAGGTTGCTGTCGACGGCCGCCTTGCGACGGCTCTCGACCTCGGCGGTGGTCATCGCCCCCTCGGCGAACAGCTGCTGGGCCGTCTGCAGCCGGAGCCTGGCCGCGTCACGGCGGGCGCGCAGACCCTCGAGCACGTGGTCGACGCGCTCGATCTCGGCCCGCGCCGACTCGAGCTCACGCTGCGCCTCGGCCCGGTCGGTCTCCACCTCGTAGCGCCGCCGCTCCAGCCCCTGGCCGGAGAGCTCGAGCGCCATCGAGCGCTGGATCTCCTCGATCTCGTGCTCGAGCGAGGCCGCCTCGATGTGTAGCGCGTCGTTGCCGATCCTGACCAGCAGGTCGCCGCGACGGTAGGACTCGTTCTCCTGCAGCGGCAGCTCGGCGATCCGTCCCTCGGACTGGCTGGCGAGGTCGATCGTGTTGCCGACGACGACGGCGCGCATCTTCGTGTAGGTGAGGTGCGAGTAGGTCGAGATCACGACGATGATCCCGAGCACCAGGAGCAGGACGTAGAGTCCCCGGCTCTGGGCGGCCGACAGCGTCTTGTGATTCGACTGGCCGAGCTTCATGGTCCGAACTCTGCGAGGGTGGGGCGGATCACCCGGTCGTGGGGCGGCTGCACCTGCGGCGAGTGGGAACCGGGCGCCGCCCCGGAGCGATGTCTCTCAAGGCAGCAACCGACGTGCCAGCTCCACCGCTCCGGTTCCGCGGCCGATCTCGTACGCGAACAGGTGCCGGGCGACGTCGCCCCGCGCCCGGGCCAGCTCGAAGCGTGCCTCGAGCGCATTGAGCTCCGCCTCCAGCAGCTCGACGGCCGCTCCGTCGTCACCGGCGACCTCGCCGTCCGCCGCGCGCAGGCGGGTGATGCGGACATCCTCGTCGCGCAGCGCCATCTCGGCCTCGGCCACCGCCAGCCGGTGGAGCGCCTCGTCGATGTCCAGGACGAGAGTACGCCGCGCCGCCAGCGCTTGTCGCCGGAGGAGCAGGATGTCGAGCTCGCGCCGCTCCTGGCGCGCCCGCAGCTGGCGCTGGAAGGCCCGTGTCGCCCGGTAGAAGTCGAGGGGCATCTCGAAGCTGAGACGCACCTCGGGGCTGTGACCGCGCTCGCGACGCTTCTCGTCGGCGAATGTGCGGTCGCGGGACTCGACGACGTAGCCGAGGGTCAGATCGATCTCCGGAATAGTATACCAGAGGCCGCCGGCGCCGACCGGGCGCGGCGCCGAGAGATCGTCGTCGCTCCCGGCGTCGCCCGGCGGCATGCCGGCCGCCAGGGCCTCGCGCAGCGCCTGGACCAGCCGGTCCCAGTCGAGCGGCTGCGCCGCGAAACCCGCAACCGACCGTCCGCCAACCAGTTCGTCCAGCTCGACGAGCAGCTCGCCGATCTCCCCGAGGCTCTGCGCCTCGTCGCCCCGGGCGCGCACCAGCGCCAGCCGGCGCTCGGCCAGGTCGGCCTCGGCGGCCAGCACCGCACGCCCCAGGCTCTCGCCACTCGCGCTGCGCGCCCGCAGGATCCGGAGCCGCTCCTCCTCCTTCTCGATGGCCCGGGCGTAGAGGCGCTGCGACTCCTGCGCCTCGTAAACCTCGAAGTAGACGTCGACCAGATCGGCGATCGCGTCGCGCCGGACCTGCTCGCCCTCGAAGTCGAGCTCGACCTGCCGCTGCTCCTCGAGCGCGATGTCCATGCGGTCGTTCAGCGAGCGACCGAGCAGCGAGCTGGTGACGGAGACGTCGAGGCGACGCTGGTGCTCGCGAAAACGTCCGGTCTTGCGATTGGCGCCGTTGATCTCCAGCCGGTCGAAGTCCTCGCCCTCGTACTCGCCGGTGACCTCGAGCTCGAAGGCACGTGACAGCTTGATGTGATTGACCCGCTGTCGCGACTCCCGTTGCCGGAGCTCGACCTCGCGCAGCTCGAGCAATCGGCCCTCGGAGTGGATCAGGAAGGCGTCGAGGGTCAGCGGCGGCGGCTCGGCCGCGGCGGGGGTGGCGGACGGGCCGGACTGCGCGGCGCCCGGCGAGGCGCTCGAGACCAGCGCCCCGACCAGGACGGCGATCGTGCCAGGGACTCGCGTTCGTTGCATGGGACAGCTCCGGAAAGGGCGCGCTCGCGCCCACCGGCGGCGGCGGATCGGTGCGAGGACGCGGCGGGCCGAGAGCGGCAAGAGTAGCACGGCCGCGCCGCCGTCCAGACGACAGCCGGCAGCCCGATGCCGCGACGCCTCAGACCGGTGCCGCGATCGGCAGGTCCTGCAGCGGCATGACCTCGAAGTCGTCGGCACGCGCCGCCTCGATCGCCTGCACGGCCGCCGCCGCCCCCGGGATCGTGGTCAGGGTCAGCACGCCGCGCTCGACCGCGGCGAGGCGAATGGCGCGTTCGTCGTAGCGCGACGGGCGACCGAGCGGCGTGTTGATGACCAGCCGGATGACGCCGCCGCGGATCAGGTCGACGGCGTCGGGACCGCCCTCCTCGCGCACCTTGTGCACGCGCGTGACCCGCATGCCGTTCATGGCCAGCAGCCGCGCGGTGCCGTCGGTGGCGTGCAGCTCGAAGCCGAGGTCGGCGAGCCGCCGCGCGATGAAGACCACGGCCCGCTTGTCCCGGTCCCGCACCGACAGGAAGACGCCGCCCGAGCGCGGCAGCTCGCCGCCGTCGGCGATGAGCGCCTTGGCGAAGGCGCGCCCGAGATCGCGGTCGATGCCCATGACCTCGCCGGTCGACTTCATCTCCGGTCCGAGCACCGTGTCCTCGCCCGGGAAGCGGTCGAACGGGTAGACCGGCTTCTTGACGCAGATGGCGCGCGGCTCGAGATCGGCGTCCGGCTCGAGGTCGGGTGGCAACGTCGGCGCGTCGTCCGGGGGCGTCGCGGCGCCGTCCGTCGTCGCCGGGGCGGGCCGGCGGGCGACGATCTCCGCCAGCGTGCGGCCGACCATGACCTCCGCCGCCAGGCGAGCCAGCGGCACGCCGGTCGCCTTCGACACGAAGGGCACCGTCCGTGAGGCGCGCGGGTTGACCTCGAGGACGTAGATGCGCTCGCCCTTGACGGCGAACTGCACGTTGAGCAGCCCCTTCACCTCGAGCGCCCGGGCCAGGGACCGGGTGTGGGCACGCAGCGCGCCGAGCATCTCGCCACCCAGCGAGAAGGGCGGCGTCACGCACGACGAGTCGCCGGAGTGCACGCCGGCCTCCTCGATGTGCTCCATCACCGGCCCGACCATGACGTGGGTGCCATCGGCGACGGCGTCGACGTCGATCTCGACGGCATCCTCGAGGTACTGATCGAGCATGAGTGGGCGATCCGGCGAGATCTCGATCGAGCGATCGTCGAGGAGCGCGGCGAGCTCCGCATCGTCGACGACGATGCGCATGCCGCGCCCGCCGAGGACGTAGGAGGGCCGGACGAGGAGCGGGAAGCCGAGCTCGTGGGCGGCGGCGACGGCGGCCCCGCGCTCGGTCACCGAACGGCTCGGCGGGTAGAGGATGCCCAGCGCGGCCGCCACCTCCTTGATGCGCTCGCGGTTCTCGGCCCGGTCGATGGCATCGAGCGAGGTGCCGAGCAGCGGCACCCCGCACGCCGCGAGTGGTGCCGCCAGCCCCAGCGGCGTCTGCCCACCGAGCTGCACGATGACACCGAGCGGCCGCTCGCGGGCCAGGATCTCGAGCACGTTCTCGAGTACCAGCGGCTCGAAGTAGAGGCGATCGGAGATGTCGTAGTCGGTCGACACGGTCTCCGGGTTCGAGTTGACCATCACCACGCGATAGCCGGCGGCGCGCAGCGCCAGGCTCGCCTGCACGCAGCACGAGTCGAACTCCACCCCCTGGCCGATGCGGTTCGGACCGGAGCCCAGGATGACGACCGTCGGACGCGGGTCGTGCGTGGCCTCGTCCTCCTCCTCGTAGGTCGAGTAGAAGTACGGGGTGCGCGCCGCGAACTCCGCCGCACAGGTGTCGACCGCCTTCATCGTCGGCCGGACGCCCTGCTCGACCCGCAGCCGGCGCACCTCCGCCTCCGTGCGGCCGGCCAGGGCGGCCAGCTGCGCATCGGCCAGGCCGGCAGCCTTCGCGGCCCGGAGGAGGCGGCGCGGCAGCGGCCAGCCGG
>JASFRE010000041.1:0-15381 GCA_050115055.1 Candidatus Eiseniibacteriota bacterium
CGCCCGCCGCGGCGGCGGCCAGCGACGGAAAGACCTCGCGCGCCAGCTGGCGCCAGTCCTCGCGATCGCGGAAGAAGCGCGAGACCGGGATCGCGACCAGCGCGTCGAGCCGGCGGCGCTCCGCCGGATCGCTGGCCAGCCGTGCCAGGTAGGCATCGATGCCGGGCAGCCCGAGCGCGGCGGCCCGCGCCGCGAGCGGCGCCCGCAGCCGCCGGCGCACCTTGCGGTAGCCGCGCCAGGAGTAGCCGTGGGCCTGGAACAGGGCGCGCAGCTGGCGGTCGAACGCCTCGCGGGCCGGCGCGGAGTCGGGGCCACCGGGCCCCCCCGGCGTGGCGACCGCGGCCGGGGCCGGCGACCCGGGCGGCGCGCCGCGCCCGCCGCGCGTCGCGAGGCGGGTACGGAGACGCTCGAGGCGCGCCCTGAGGCGGGCGGTGTGCGTGCCCTGCCAGAACAGGTGCCCGCAGGCCGTGCAGCGCCGGAAGTCTGAGCCGTGCTCCCGCACCCGCGGGGGCAGCCGCGCGAGAACGCTGTCGCGTGCCACCGCCTCCACCGGCGCGTTGCAGACCGTGCAGCGGGTCCAGGCGCCGGCGAGGGGATCGGCCGGGAAGGCGACGAAGAACTCCAGGAGCTGCTCGTCGAGCTCGGTGGCGTGGAGGATCAGGCGCTCGGCCGGGTGGCCGGGAAAGCGCCGGTCCCGGGTCAGGACGATCCGGCCGGCGGCGCGTGCCCGCTCCAGCAGCGTGCGATCCGGCAGCGGCTCGACGCCGGCGCTGGCGACGTCCTGCCCCGCCACGCGCAGCCAGCGCGCCAGGCGGCCGAGCATGCGGTCGGCCAGAAACCGCCGGCGCTCCGTCGTCATGCCTCGGTCCTGCCTCCGTCCTTGATCCGCACCGCCGGCTGGAGGACGATGGATGGCAACCGGACCGTGGCGCGCCTCCCCGGCGCCCGGCCACCGACCCGTGACCACCGATGAGCCCGGAACCCGCCACCTTCGAGATGGGGCGAGCCTACCGCCTGGTGACCGACCTCGGACGAGGCCGGCAGATCGCTCGCAAGCCCCACCTCCTGACCCTCGTCGCCGGCGGCGACCAGCTGCACCTCGATCTCGAGGGGCGGCTGCATCGCGCCTGGGTGGCGGGTGCATCCTACCAGCGGGGGCTCGACGGCCGCGTGCGTCGCGTGCGCATCGACCGTCCGGCGACCGGCGAGCGCTGGCTCGAGATCGATCTCCTGCCGGACGGCGAGCGCCGGCAGCTGCTGGCACACGTCCTGGAGCGGGTGCGCGAGGTGCAGGGGGCGCTGGCTGCGCACCCGGTGCCGGTGCCGCCGGCGCTCCTGGCGCCGCTCGAGCGCGCCGCGGCACGGACGCCGGACCGCGACGCGGCGGACATTGCCCGCTTCCAGGAGATCTACGATCCGATCCCCATCCTGCCGCCCGATCAGAACCGCGCCCTGGTCCTGCAGGCGACCTCGGGCTGCTCCTGGAACCGCTGCAGCTTCTGCCATCTCTATCGTGACATCCGCTTCCGCGCCCATCCGACCGACGCCTTCCGCGCGCACGTGCGGGCGGTGCGCGAGCTGGTCGGAGCGGCGCTGCCGCTGCGGCGCGGCGTCTTCCTCGGCCAGGCCAATGCCCTCTGCATCCAGCTCGAGCGGCTGCGCGCCGCCATCGAGGTGATTCGCGACGAGCTGGGCGATGCCCGGCGCTGGCCGCTCGCCGCGTTCGTCGACGCCTTCACCCGCCGGCGGCGCCGCACGGAGCTCGAGGAGCTGGCGGCGCGCGGCCTCGAGAGCGTGACGCTCGGCCTCGAGAGCGGCAGCCCGACCGTGCTCGGGCTGCTCGGCAAGCCGGCCGAGGACGAGGCGGCGCTGGCCCTGGTCCACGACCTCGGAGCCGCCGGCATCCGCCGCGGGATCATCGTGCTGGCTGGCGCCGGTGGCCGCCGCCACGCCGCCGAGCACGTCGCGCGGACCGCGGCGATGATCGCCGCCATGCGCCTGGAGCGACGTGATCGCGTCTACCTGTCGCCACTGCACGTCATCGAGGACTCCGCCTATGCCGCCCGGGTCGCCGCCGACGATCTCGGGACGCTGTCGCGCGCGGAGGCCGCCGCGCAGGCGCGGCTGCTCCGCACCCGGCTCCGGCAGGCGGGCGTCCCCGCCGCCATCGCCCTCTACGACATCCGCCGGTTCATCTACTGATCGACCGGACCCGGACATCGCCCATCGACCGCGCCCGATGCATCGGCGCTCGAGAGGCTATACTGCCCGCATGGATCAGCCCGGCGAGATCACCATCCGTGCCCTGACGGCGGCCGATCACGACTGGGTCGTCGAGACGCTCGTGGCGAGCTGGGGCAGCGCCGAGATCGTGACGCGCGGCGTCGTGCACGACGCCGCCGCGCTGCCGGGCTTCGTCGCGGTGACGGGGGACCAGCGCGTCGGGCTCGTCACCTACCGGCCGGACGAGAGCGACTGCGAGATCCTGTCGCTCAACAGCTTCATGGAGGGCTGCGGGATCGGCACGGCGCTCCTGCTGGCGGTCGAGGCCGAGGCGCGCCAGCTCGGGCTCGGCCGCGTCTGGCTCGTCACCACCAACGACAACCTGCACGCGGTGCGCTTCTACCAGCGCCGCGGCTACCGGCTGGCGGCCTTGCACACCGGCGCCATCGACGTCGTCTCGCGGCGGATCAAGCCGTCGATCCCGCTGACCGGGATCGACGACATCCCGATCCGCGACGAGATCGAGATCGAGCGCATGCTCGAGACCGCCCGGGCGGTGGATGGCGGCCGCCCGCCGGGCGACGCCTGAGACGGGCACCGGCCGCACCGCGTCACTCGCGGGGTGCCGTCGAGTCCGGGGCGGCCGTCGAGTCCGGGGCGGCCGCCGCCGCGAGCGCGCGTAGCTCGTGGACGAGCCCCCAGCGCTGGTTCGCGTCGAGGTCCCTGGCGAACCGCGGCATCGGCTTGCGACCCTCGGTGATCTTCCAGAAGAGCTCACCGTCCGACTGCAGCGGCACGCGATCGACGAGCGATGCCGGCGGCGTGTCGAGCATGCGCGCCAGGCGACCATCGCCGAGCCCCGCGCGGCCGTGGCAGGGCGCACAGGTTTGCCGGAACAGCTCCGACGCCGCCTCGAGGACCTCCTCGGTCGGGGCCACGGGATTCGGCAGCTCCCGGGCCTCCTCGGGGGCGCGCCAGCCATCGAGCGCCGCAGCGGCCGACACCGTGGCGGCCGCTGTCGAGTCCCCGGGCGCCTCCCCGTCACCGTCGTCGACGGCAGTGGCGACGGCGGCGGCAATGCCGCTGCCGAGGATGAGGACCGCAGCGGTCCTGCCGATCAGGCTGTGCAGTCGATGCATCATCCGGCCTCTCCTGTCAGTGCGGGCAACGCTGGTCCCGGCGCGTCCCGGCGATCCGGGCATCTCACCGACGCCGGGACTGTCAGGGATGATACCGTCTGGCACGGCCGCCGCGTCGGTCCGTTGATCGCTCCCGGACGGCACGCGCGCAACCACCGCGCAACCACCACACAGCCACCGCGCAACCACCCCCAGACCACCGTTGACCCGGCCCGATGCTGGTGCTAACAATCGTCCCGGCACGCAGATAACCACGCGGACGGGGATGGGACCGAGCGCCATGACGGGTCACCGCGGCGGCTGCGGCCATCCAGGGTGCCTCGGAGATACAATCGGAGGAGACATGTTCGACTCTCGATCCGGTGCCGCCCGGCGAGGCGGCGTTCACCGCTTCTGGCGAACACTCGCCACGATCGCCCTGACCGCGGGCCTCGTCGGGCTCGTCGGCCTGGACGGTTGCGGCGATGATGATGACGGCGGCGGCCTGTCCACGACCCACGCGGAGCAGTTCGAGGAGAGCCTGGCCGGACTGGTCGGCTTTGGCACGGACGCGCTCACCTCACCCGAGGCACTGGTGCTGCAGCATGCGGTCCTCAGTGCTCTGCTGAACGAGCTCGGCATGTCGCTGCCGCTCGACGGCGGCCTCCAGGAGCTCGCGCTCGCCCCGGGCGACCTCGTCAGCACGCGACGCACGGTCATGGGTATGGCGCCCGATCTCCGGAGCAGCCTCGCCGTCGCCCAGCCCGACACGTTCTACGGGACCTACGTGCGGGATCGCCTGGACATGACCGAACCCTTCCCGGGCTGGGTCATCGACACGCCCGACGAGCCGGCGAACGGACTCGTCTTCCAGTTCCCGGCCGACGCGCAGGACATCACCGTCGTCGATCCCGAGAGCGGCGCCGTCATCCCGGTGGCGGGCGTCATCAGCTTCCTCGACATCGAGCCCGACATCGTCAGCAATCCCGGCGAGCCGATCACCTCGATGACCTTCGAGCTGGAGCTCGGCCTCGGCGGCCCGCCGCTCACCACCGCGGCGCGCATCACCTACGACGTCACCTACGTGACCGAGCCGGGCAGCGTCCCCGAGCTCACCAGCGCGCGCATCGGTGACGTCAACGACGTGGCCGGCGACTCGTTCATCGGTACCACGGCGTTCGCCCTGAGTATCGACGCCAACCCGGATCCTCCCTACATCAACCCCGAGCTGCAGGTGATCCTGCTGGACACCTCGACCGATCCGGACTACGCCATCAACTGGTCGCTGGCAGCCGACGACTTCGACGTCGAGACGGGGATGCCGCAGGCGGTCTCGACGTCATTCGCCTACGGACCGACCAGCGACCCGACCAGTCCGCCGTGGGCGCTGAACGTCGGCCTGACGAATTTCCGGCAGGATCCGACCAACCCGGACGACTTCGACGCCGACGTCTCGGGCTCGATGACGGCGAACGGCACCCCGGTCGCCACCTTCCTGGGCGACACGACCGAGGTGCAGGTCGCGGCCGACGTGAACGGCGACGGCAACATCGACGAGAACGACACCTGCATCAACATCGACATCACGATCGATGGCCGCACCGGCAACCTCTGCGAGGTCTTCATCGACATCGCCAGCACGCTGCCGGCGGGGGGGATCGGCCTGCTCTTCGCCGGGCCGTACTGCCCCTGCGCATCCGACTAGCGCCGGCGGCCGGCGTCCCCCGACCCCGGTCGTGGGGGCGGTAGGTGCGCGCGCCGGCGCGCGGCGGCCGGACTCGAGGGGCGGTGGGCCGGGCTCACCGCCCCTTGGCATGGCCGGCCGCGATCGTGCATGATGCAGGAGGTGCGGACGCCCTTCGCGTCCGCCGCCCCGGACCGCTCCCCCTCGCGGCTCCCCGGGCCCTGTTCGACCCCCCACAACGTCTCCTGGCCGACACTGTCCCCGTGGTCCCGCGGCCTCACGCGGTCCCCCGGACCCGTCGGCGGCGCGCCGCGCCGCGTGCCGGCGATCCTCCTGGCAGGTGTCGGGGAGCTGACATACCATACCGACCATGAGCGAACACCCCGAGCACCCACCCTCTCGCCTCGAGACGCCATCACACTTCGACGCCACCGTCGCGCTCGCCGACGAGCACGAGCTGGTCCTGGCCGGTCGCTCCGACATCGGCTGCAGGCGGGCCAACAACGAGGACGCGCACGGCTACTTCGTCGATCGCGCCGCGCCGCACCGCTGCCTGCTCGTGGTCTGCGACGGCATGGGCGGCGCCTCGGCCGGCGAGGTCGCGAGCGCCACGGCGCTCGCCGCGGTCCGCGATCACTTCCTCGCCACGGCGGGCGACGGGAACCAGCGCGGCGATTCGAGCGCTCTGCTCACCGCCGCCATCCAGCGGGCCAACCACGAGATCCACGAGCGATCGCAGCGCGACTTCCATCTGGCGGGCATGGGGACGACCTGCACCGCGGCGCTCCTCGACCGGCTCGATCTCACCATCGGGCACGTCGGCGACAGCCGCGCCTACGTGGTCCGAACGGGCATCATCACCCAGCTCACCCGCGATCACTCGCTGGCCGAGGCCATGCGCCGTTCCGGCGAGGGCGACGAGGAGCGGACGCGCAACGCCCGCAACATCCTCACCCGCAGCCTGGGCAACAGCGCCGAGGTCAACGTCGACATCGCGCGTGAGCTGCCGACGGTGCAGGACGGCGATGTCCTCGTCCTGTGCTCGGACGGGCTCAGCAACCCGGTGCGCACCGACGAGATCTGTGCCATCGTGTCGGAGCACGAGCCCGGTCAGGCCTGTCGCCGCCTCATCGAGCTGGCCCGCGAGCGCGGCGGACCCGACAACATCACGGTCATCGTCGCACGTGTCCGGCGTGTCGGTGGTCGCCCCGACGGCGGACCGCCCGCGCACCAGACGTAGCGCACGGGGTGGCGCCGCGATGCTGAAGAGCTTCCGGATCTACGACATCGAGGAGAACGTCGGGCGCGGTGGCATGTGCCTGGTCTTCCGCGGGCGCCACCGCCAGCTGGGCTCCGCGGTGGCGGTCAAGATCATGCAGCCGGCCTACGCGGGCGACAGCGAGTTCATCGCCCGCTTCGAGCGCGAGGCGCGCGTCCAGTCGCAGATCAGCCATCCCAACGTGGTGCGGATCCTCGACTACGGGACCGAGAACGACGTCTACTGCATCGTCGCCGAGTTCGTGCAGGGCAAGAGCCTGCTGACCCTGATGGAGGAGCTGCGGGGGAACAAGCGGCAGCTACCGCCGGAGCTGAGCCTGGTCATTCTCGAGGAGATCGCCAAGGGCCTCAGGGCGGCGCACGATCGGGGCATCATCCATCGCGACATCAAGCCCGGCAACATCCTGCTGAGTCAGAGCGGCGAGATCAAGGTGGCCGACTTCGGCCTGGCGCGGCGCGAGCACGGCGGCTCGCAGGTGCTGACGCCTGACCTCACCCAGCCCGGCACGATCCTCGGCACGCCGCACTACATGTCGCCCGAGCAGTTCGCGGGCGAGACGCTGGATGCGCGCACCGACATTTTCTCGCTCGGCGTCATCGCCTATCAGCTGTTTACCGGGACGCGGCCGTTCGACGGCGAGAGCTACTGGGAGATTCGCGACCGCATCATCCAGGCGACGCCGACCTCGATCCTCGAATGCAGCCAGTGGCTGCCGGAGGAGGTGGGCGAGCTCGTCGGCAAGATGCTCGCGAAGGACCCGGCGCAGCGCTTCTCGAGCACCGGCAAGCTGCTCGAGCGCATCGACGACTGCATGGAGGTGACCAGCTCCCGCAGCGTCATCAAGCACCGCGATCGCGACATCGGTCGCCTGGCGTCGGAGCCCCCGGGGGCGGCGATCGCCGAGATCCACGAGCGCAGCGTGCGCTGGCACCTGAACCAGGCCTACTACTTCGAGACGCAGGGCAGCTCGCGAATGAGCGAGGCGATCCGCGAGCTGCGCAACGTGCTGAGCGTCGAACCGAAGAACAGGGAGGCACGCAAGCTCCTCGACGCACTGACCGCCCGCGGCGACGCCACGGTGGTGGAGCCCGGCGGCGGAGACGAGCACGGCGACCGGCGCGAACGTCGCGGCCGACGTGGCGGCGGCAGGCCGGGCGACGCCGCACCCGGCGGCAGCGGACGCGGCGGCGGCAGGCGCGGCACGGGTCCTCGCGCGCCGGCGTGGAGCGGCGGACCGGCGGCGCTCGGGCGATTGCTCGGCCGGCGCCCGGTCTGGATGACCGGCGTCGTGGCGCTCGCCGTGGTGCTGGCGGTGCTCGCCGGCGTGCCGTCACGCGTCCCGGACCTGCTCGAGTCAGTCCGGGGACGTTTCGCGGGCACGCCTCGCACCAGCTGGAGCATCCGCAGCGAGCCGCCGGGGGCGATGATCCAGGTACGTAACCTGGACGCCGGCGGGCTGTTCCACGACACCGGTCTGCGCACCGATGCGACGCTCGAGCTCGAGCCCGGCCTGTACGCGGTGCGGCTCGCGCGCGACGGCTATCGCGAGGCGGTGCGGCGGCAGCGGCTGTCGGCCGACGCGCCGGCCGAGCCGCTCGTGGTGACGCTGGTCCCGGCCGCCGATCCGACCCACGCCGGTGCCAACGGGGACGCTGGCGGTGACGCCCTGATCGACGGCGGCGACGTGGACGCCGGTGGCGACGTGGCCGGCCGCAACGGGGCCGGCGGCAGCGACGGGGCCGGCGGCAGCGACGGGGCCGGCCAGCGCGACGGGGCCGCCGGCAGCGACGTGGGTACGGCGGGCGACGTGGCCGGCCGCAACGGGGCCGGCGGCAGCGACGGGGGCGATGTGGGCGACGTGGTCCGCCCCCGTTCACCGCGCTCCACGCCATCACGCGGCACGGAGAGCCCCGGGCCCGGCAGGATCGCGGTCGAGACCGTGCCGCCGGGGGCGACGATCAGCTGGCGCCGCGCCGGTGGCGGGGGAAGCTACAGCCGCCTCGGGGCCGCCGCCCCGGCCACCATCGGTGACCTGCTCGCCGGCGACTGGGAGGTCCGGGTCGAGAAGGACGGCTGTGCCGCGCGTACCGTGCCCGTCACGGTCACGGCCGGTCGCACGGCGCCGCTGTCGATCGAGCTCGAGCCCGCCGGCGAGGGGTGGATCGAGATCACCGTCTATCCGCCGGCCGAGCTGGTGCTCGACGGCGCCGTCGTTGCCACCGAGGCGCGCAAGGAGCGCGTGCGTGCCAGCTCCTGCCGCCCGCACGTGCTCGAGGCGCGCCACCACGGCCTGTACGCCACACGGCGCTGGGAGGGCGTCACCGTCGAGCCGGGCGGCACGACGACGCTCGACCCCTACGTGCTCGAGCTGGGAGCGCTGCGCATCTACTGCGAACCGCCGGTCCCGGCCGATGTCGAGATCGACGGCGAGCGTCACCCGCGCCAGACACCGGTCAGCCTGCCCCGGATCGCCGCCGGCGAGCACCGGATCCGCGTCCACCACGAGCGCTTCGGGGTCGATCACGTGCTCGTCGAGCCGGTCGGCGGCACCGCGCGGCGCGTCGATCTCGACGGCAGCGGCGAGGAGGTCGTGGTCGAGGTCGAGGAGGGGCGTGAGGTCGGCGTACGCTTCGTCCTGGCGCGCTCGGAGTGAGCCTGCGAATCGACGGTGTTGCGGGATACAGGATTGCGTTATCATTCTCGATCCCCCCGCCGGCCGATCCGGGACTCCCCCTCCTCTCAGCAGGGCGATCGATGGGTGCTCGACGATCCGCGGCATGCCGCGGCGCCGCCGCCCCACGCCAGGAGGGTCGAGGAGGTCATGATGCGCGCACTCGTCGACCGGTCGCTCAGGATGCGCCTGCTCGTGGCCACCCTGCTCGTCACCCTCATCGCTCTCACGATGGAGGGACTGGCCCCGCCGGGCGCCGCACGCGCCGCCGACTGTGACCGGGCCGAGCTCGACCGCGCGAACGACGCCTTCATCATCGCCGACTTCGTGACCGCGCTCGAGATCGTCGACGTCATGATCGCCTCCTGCCCGCTGACCGGCGAGCTGGCCCGGGACTCCTACATCCTCGAGGCACGTTGCCAGCTCGGTCTGGCCGACCGCGACGCGGCCACCGAGGCCTTCTGCCGTGCCAGCCGACTCGACCCACTCTGGTCGCCCGATCCGTTCCTCTTCACGACCGACGAGATCGAGGCGTTCCGTGAGGCGCAGTCGGCGGCCTGCGAGATGCCGACCCGGATCCAGCCGCCCGGCCCCGGCGCAGCTCCGGCCGGCGAGTCCGACCGCGCGACCGAGGCCTCGCGCGAACGTGAACGCGAAACCGGCGAGGCGGCGGACGGTGGCGCCGGCATCCGCACGTTCTTGTGGGCGGCGATCGGCGGCGCCGCGGCGCTGCTGCTGGTGGCCGTGCTGGCCGGCGGTGGCGGCGATGATGGCAATGATGGCGGCGGCGATCTTCCCGGCTTCCCGCCGCCGCCCGGCAACTGAGTCCGCCACCGCTCCGCCGGCGATGCCGGCGGCCGTCGTCGCACGTGAGGTTCGAGTCTCGGCGTACGCGTCCGAGACGTCATGCAGATGGCTCGTCCGGCCGGCCCGGCACGCGGTTCGATCCGCCGGGGCCGATGCCGTCGTCTCCAGGAGGTCTCCGGATGGTCCGCGCCGCTCCCGTCGTCGTCGCCTGGCTGGTGATCGCCTGCCTCGCAGCCACCGTTCCCGCGCCCGCGCGGGCGCTCCAGCCGACCTTCCAGAAGCAGGAGATCACCCGCTTTCCGCTGGCACAGCTGCTGCCCGCCGATCACTCGGCGGCCATGCGCCCCGACAACGGCCGGCTCGCCTACTGCTTCGTCGACGTCGACACGCTCGGCACCGAGCGCCTGCTCTACTTCGAACAGCTGCCGGGCGGAGCCTGGAGCGCACCCCAGACCATCGAGACCGGCAACGACATCGGCTACAACAACGCCCTCGTCTTCGACGCGCTGGGCACCGCGCATCTCTGCTACCGGGACGAGACCAACACGCGGATGCGCTACCGGTCTAAGAGCCCGGCGAGCGCGTGGAGCGCCGCCGAGACCATCGAGGACCACTCGACGACGATCGGGCAATTCGCCTCGATCGCCATCGGCCCGGACGGCATGACGCCCTGGGTGAGCTACCGGCGCATCGGCAGCCCGATCGCGTTCCGGGTCGGCTACCGGGTGGGAGCCTCGAACTGGTCGATCGAGACCGTGCGCGACGGCGACGTGACCGACACCTCGCTCCAGATCGACGCCGACGGCGACGCCTACGTCAGCCACTTCGACCGCCGCACGGGGATCAGGCGCCTCGGACTCGCGCGTCATGACAACACGAGCTGGCCGATCCAGAACACCTTCGACTCGGGCCTGCACGGGTTCCCCAACGCCCTGGCGCTCGAGGGCGGCAGCTTCCCCGACTACCAGATCGCCTACTTCCACGCCGACGAGCAGTGGATCAAGCTCGTCGAGGGACAGAGCGGCGGCGCCTTCCAGGTCGAGCTGGTGCGCCCCGCCAGCATCAACACGGCCGGCGGCAACCTCCAGCTCCGCCTCGATCAGGGCAACGAGCCCCACATCGTCTACACGCAGCATCACGGCGAGGCGGCGCCCGACAGCGTCCTCTACCTCTACCGGTCCTCCGGCAGCTGGACCACCGAGGTGGTCGATGCGGGCGAGGTCGGCGGCGCCAGCCTGTTCCTCGACGCCATGGACCGGCCGCAGCTCGTCTACCGCAAGCTCGAGGGGTCGGACTGGGTGTTCTACCACGCGTTCGCCAACCAGGCTCCGGTCTGCGACGCGGGCGAGGCCGTCGCGGGCGAGGTCGACACGCCGGTCAGCTTCGACGGCTCGGGGTCCATGGACCCCGACGGCACCATCGTCTCCTATGACTGGGAGTTCGGCGACGGCACGACCGGGAGCGGCGTCACCCCGTCCCACACCTACACGATGGCCAGCACCTACACCGTCACCCTGACGGTGACGGACGATGGCGCCCTGTCGTCGAGCTGCACGACGCAGGCGACGATCGCCGCCGGGAACCAGGTTCCGGTCTGCGATGCAGGAGGACCCTACTCGGGCCACGTCGAGGAGGCGATCGCCTTCGATGGCTCGGGATCGATGGACCCCGACGGCACCGTCGTCTCCTACGACTGGGAGTTCGGCGACGGCCTCCAGGACACGGGCGCCGCGCCGATGCACGTCTACACGGCGATCAACACCTACACCGTGACGCTCACCGTGACCGACGACGCGGCTGCGTCCTCGAGCTGCACGAGCACGGTCGTCGTCGCCAACCAGCCGCCGGTGTGCGAACCCGGCGGCAGCTACAGCGGTCTCGTCGACGCGCCGATCACCTTCGACGGCTCGAGCTCGTACGATGCCGACGGCATCATCGTCTCCTACGCCTGGGAGTTCGGCGACGGCGACAGCGCGACGGGCACCTCCCCGACCCAGGCCCACCCCTACGCGGCCGTGGGCCTCTACACGGTCACCCTCACCATCACCGATGACCGCGACGCACAGTCGACCTGTTCGACCACCGCGCAGATCACCATCGACGTCCAGGCACCGATCTGCGATGCCGGGGGACCGTACAGCGGCACGACCGACGACATGATCGCCTTCGATGGCTCGGGGTCGTACGATCCCGACGGCTCGATCGTCTCCTACGCCTGGCAGTTCGGCGACGGCGCCACCGGCGCGACGCACGCGCCGGCGCACCGCTATGACACGCCGGGCAACTACACGGTCACGCTGACCGTCACCGACGGCGACGACCTCACGTCCACCTGCACGGCCGCCGTCAACATCCCGAACCGGGCGCCCTCGTGCGACACCGGCGGTCCGTACGAGGGCTTCGCCGGCCTGCCGCTGGTGCTCGACGGAAGTGGCTCGTCCGATCCGGACGGCTCGAGCCTGACCTTCGCCTGGCAGTTCGGCGATGGCGCCACCGGCACGCTGGCGACGCCGAGCCACACCTACGCGGCGGCCGGCAACTACACCGTCACCCTCACGGTGATGGACACGCAGGGGCTGGCGGCGACACCGTGCGTCACGCAGGCGAGCATCGTCGCCTCACCGATCACCGCACCCGAGCTCGTCGGCAACACCCTGTGCATCGAAGCCGCGAGCAACGTTCAGAGCATCGGCGGCTTCTACCGGCAAGGCGGCGCCAGCAGCTACACGAGCCTCACCTTCAGCCCGTCGCCGGGCGCACCGGTACTGCAGAGCACCTGGTGCAGCGACCAGGACCTCACGGTCGACGCGCGCGGCATCGAGTACTACCTCGAGTACCAGCTCGAGGGCGGCACCGCCTCGAGCTACGGCAACGCGGCGACGCCTGTACGTCTGGAGACCGACGTCAGCCTGGCCGGCGTGACCCTCACGCCCGGCGCCTATCGCATGGTGTCGGCGCCCTTCCAGGTCGACGGACGCGACGACACACCGGCCCTCCTCGACGACTACTTCGGCGCACCCGGCCCGCGGAGCTGGCGCCTGGGCCGCTGGAATCCGGCCGCGGCCGGCGGCGCCGGCGACTACGACGTCATCCCCGGCGACACGCGAGTCGCCTTCGTGCCGGGCTTCGCCTACTGGCTGATCACGGCCGACGGCAACGCCTGGAGCCTCGACGGTCGCTCCACCTTCCCGGATGCCGGCAGCGATGCCTTCGAGATCCCGCTGGTCACCGGCTGGAACCAGGTCGGCAACCCGGCCGCCTATCGCGTGACGCTCGATCGGGACGCGCTCCGCGTGCGGCGGGGTCCGGACGAACGCACCTTCACCGCGGCAGCCCTGGCCGGCTGGGTGCAGAGCGCGATCTACGTGCACGATCCGACACCGGCCGATCCCTCGTTCCCGTACGAGCTGGCGGCGAACACGCTCGACCCGTGGGATGGCTGCTGGGTCTACGCGGAGAGCGCGGCGACGCTGCTCGTCCCCGGCGGCGAGGCGACGGGAGCGCCGGCGCCGGGTGGCGCGGCGGTGGCGGCGCGCGACGCCCCTGCGCGCGACGCCCCGGCGGTCGCTGCCCTGGCAGTCGACGCCCCGGCGGTCAATGCCCCGGTGATCGCCGCGTCGCCATTCGACCCGGCCTGGCGTCTGCGCATCACGGCCACCGGCGGCGCGCAGCAGGCGTCCGTCGAGATCGCGCTGGACGCCGCGGCCCGCGACGCGATCGATGCCCGTGACCTGCGCCGACCGCCGTCGGTGCCGGGCTGCGACCTGCTCGTGGGAGCACGGGCCGGGGGCAAGGCGGGGAACGGTGCGCCCGGCGAGGGTGACGGCGTGCTGCTCTGGCGCGACACGCGCCGGGCCGGCGGGACCGGCGCGCGCTGGCAGATCGAGGTCTCGAGCCCAGGCCATGACGTGCAGCTCAGCTGGAACGCCCCCGTCATCGCGACGCCGTCCGGCGCCTCCGGTGCCGCTCCCGGTGCGCTGCTGATCGGCGTCGACGACGCTGCCGCCCACGGTGACGCCGGCGTCGCGCGTGACATGACGACGCTCGGCTCCATCAGTCTGCCCGCCGGGCGCCACACACTGTGGATCGCGGCGACGCCCGCGAGCCCGGGAGCGCCGCAGTCGCCGGACGGCGCCGCCTCGCCCCGGGCGACGCTGTGGGCGACCGCCGACCCCAACCCCTCGGCGGGAGCGGTGACGCTGCGGGTCGCGACGCCGCTCGACGGGGCCATCGAACTCGCCGTCTACGACGTCATGGGGCGCCGGGTCTGGCGCCACCACCTCGGCCATGCACGTGCCGGCGAGCACGCCATCGTCTGGAACGGGCAGGGGCCGGACGGGCGGCGGCTCGCCGCCGGGACCTACTTCCTGCGGGCGACGCTGGCGGGAGGAACGCGCACCGTGACGTCGAAATTCGCGCTCATGCGCTGAGACCGGCGGTGGGGCCGGGAGCGGACCGCGCTCATCGCGCGTCCGTCCCGCGCGGCCCCAGGGTGACCCGTTGCGCGTCTCCCAGGCGGGAACCCATCGCGCCGGGAGTCACGTCGGCGAAGATCGACCAGCCACGGACCGTCCCTGCCTGGTCGGGTGCTCGATCCTCGACGGTGAGATACCAGTCACCACCCGCCGGTAAGCCGCGAAAGACCTCGAAGGAGGCGGTCGCGCCGGCCGCCTGCCAGCCCTCGTCCTCGAAGTAGTAGGTACCGTCGAGCTCGATCGGACAGGCCCAGGCCTCCTCGCCTTGGCAGGGGTCGGGACGCGCCAGGTAGATCTCGACCGGCGAGCTCGCGTCCGGCCGGCCGTCCCGATCGGCGTCGTAGCCGAGCGTCCAGGAAAGGTCGCCGGTGTTGGGATGACGTGCGGAGATCATGAGAACGACGCGATCGATGCGGCCGGAGACGCCGGTCTCCAGCGGTCCGAGGGTCAGCGCGGCGCCGGTGCCGTCGGGGATCGCACGACCCGGCATGCTGCTGGCGTGCGCGCTGCCATTCAGGCAGGCGCCGACGTCATAGCTGGCCGGGGGGAGCGCGGCCGCGACGGACGAGGCGGCGACGGCCAGTATGGCGGCGAGCGCCAGGGCGGTGCCAGCGCCGGTGCGAGCAGCGGCCGGTCGCGCGGTCAGCCGGTCTGGTCGGCGCTCCGTCATCGTGTCGCCGGGAGAACCGGGGGGCGTGTCGATGCTCATGTCGATCGTCGCGTGATGAAGACGCATGGGGATTCGTCCTTCCTGCCGCCAGGATCACCGGCCCGCGCGCGGCATGCAGGGGGTGTCGTGCCGGTCGATGGATGCGCGAGGTACGAGCTCGCGCCCTGGATCGGCTGGTCGGCGGGCCGACTGTGAGCTCCGGTACACGGAACGACCGCACATCACGACCGAGGACCGCCGCCAGCCTCTACAGAGCGAGATTCATGCGAGAATCCGGCAGCGGTGTCGGCGAGGCCGCCCGACGGCGCCGGTGGCCGGCGACGCGGGTCGGCGACGCGGCTCGGCGACGGTAGCAGGCGACACGGGTCGGCCACGGTAGCAGGCGATGCGGGTCGATGCCGGGTGCGGCACGATGACCCGGCGTGAGCCAGGCGGCGGCGCGGCCGCAGGTTGC
>JASFRE010000042.1:0-14592 GCA_050115055.1 Candidatus Eiseniibacteriota bacterium
CGCTGTTCTGGCCGCTCCGTCTGTGGCGTCGCCGGCCGGACGGCGGCGGTGTCGATGGTGGGGACCACGCCAGCGCAGGCGACGGCACCAAAGGTCGCGGCGGGCCGGCTTGATCGGCCTGTCGCCGCGGTGCTAGGGTGCGCGCATGATCGAGGCGCAGGCGCTCACCAAGATCTTCCCGGGTCGTCGCCGCGGTGCTCGCCGCGGCGATGTCGTCGCCGCCGATCATCTCGACTTCCACTGCGCGGGCGGTGCCGTCTACGGTCTGCTCGGCATGAACGGTGCCGGCAAGACCAGCACCCTGCGCATGCTCGGCACCGTGCTCGCGCCGAGCTCGGGGACCGCGACCGTCTGCGGTCACGACGTGCGCCGCGCCGGCGACCAGGTGCGACGCCACATCGGCTACCTGTCGGGCGACACGCGTCTCTACGACCGCCTGACGGCGCGCGAGGTGCTCGGCTACTTCAGTCGCCTGCAGGGCGCCGATCGTGCACGAACGCGCCGGCGCACCGCGGAGCTCATCGAGCGTTTCGCGCTGGACGAGATCGCCGACCGTCGCGTCGGGCGCCTGTCGACCGGGCAGAAGCAGCGCGTCAACCTGGCGCGCGCGGTGATCCACGATCCGCCGGTCCTGATCCTCGACGAGCCGAGCACCGGCCTCGACGTCATGGGTGCCCGCGAGGTCGGACGTCTGATCCTCGAGGCGCGCGACGAGGGGCGCTGCGTCATCCTCTCGACCCACATCATGCGCGAGGCGGAGCGCCTCTGCGACCGCGTGGCGATCATCCACCAGGGCAGGATCCTGGTCGAGGATGCGCCCGCCGCGCTCTGCGGCGACGGGCGCGATCTCGAGGACGTCTTTGCCGAGCTGGTCGAGGCGGCCGACGCCGGGCGCGGGGGCGCGGCGTCCGACCGGCGGCCCGATGATCCCGCCCACGGGCGACGCACCACGGAGCCCCGCCATGCGTGACGTCTGGATCGTCTGGCGCAAGGAGATGCTGGACACGATGCGTGACAGCCGCACCGTGTTCCTGACCCTGGCGCTGCCGCTGGTCCTCTACCCGGTCATCTTCGTGATCATCGGTCGCGTGCAGCAGGCCAACCAGGCCCACCAGGACGAGGCGACGCTGCAGGTGGCGGTGCGCGGTCTCGAACAGGCGCCCCGCCTCGAGGCGCCGCTCCGCGCCCTAGAACGGGTCCGGGTGGTGCCGGTCACCATCGGTCCCGAGATCGTCAAGGACGGGACCGTGCAGGTCTTCCTCGACGTCCCCGAGCACCACGAGGCGCTGGTACTCGACGGCGCCGCCTCGACGATCGAGGTCTACTTCGACGCCACCTCGAACCTGTCGCGGCTCGCCATGCAGCACGTCGAGCCGGCGCTGGCCGAGTACCGCCTGGCGATCGTCCGTGCCCGCATGGCCGGCTCGGGCATCGAGCCCGAGGTGGTCGACGCGCCCCGCTACGAGCCGGTCAACCTGGCGACCGCCCGCGAGATGGGGGCGCTCGCCGCCAGCTCGCTGGTCCCCTACCTGCTCGTGCTGCTCATTGCGTCCGGCGCCCAGCACACCGCCATCGACACCACCGCCGGCGAGAAGGAGCGCAGCACCCTCGAAACCATGCTGGTCAGCGCCGCATCGCGCACGCAGATCATCCTCGGGAAGTTCCTGGCAACCGGGACGACGGCGGTGATGTCGGGACTGATGGGTTTCCTGGGGCTCGCCCTGGCCACCCGGGTGCCGGCGAGCGGCTGGGCGCCGGCCACCGGGGAGCTGGAGATCGGCACCGGCGCGGTGCTCGTCATGCTGGCCATGATCCTGCCGGTGGCCGCGTTGCTGAGCGCCGTGTTCCTGGCGCTCGGTTGCTTCGCACGCGGCGCCCGCGAGGGACAGACCTTCGCCAGCTACTTCATCATCTTCGTCATCATGCTGGCGGTGCTGTCGACCCTCCTCGAGGTCGAGCTCGACGCCGAGATCTTCCTGGTGCCGATCGTCGGCACGACCCTGGCCCAGCGGCAACTGTTGACCGGCGCCGGTGACCCCGGCAACATGCTGATCGCC
The DNA here is from genome assembly GCA_050115055.1 of Candidatus Eiseniibacteriota bacterium. Lineage (GTDB taxonomy): Bacteria > Eisenbacteria > RBG-16-71-46 > CAVPCR01 > CBDCWB01 > JASFRE01. The sequence goes on from JASFRE010000042.1 coordinate 2,058, forward strand.
GTCGCCGCCACCCTGGCGGTGGCGGCGGCGGCCCTGGCGATCGCCGTGCGGCTGTTCGCCAGCGAACGGGTCATGTTTCGCCAGTGAGAAGAACCGGGGGCGATGCGATGGCGTACGGCCCGGCCGGATGGCGGACCGGGGTGGTGCCGCGGTGCGGCGGGTTTCGGGGAGGATGACGACATGGAGACAGTCCGGAGCAGGATGAAGCGCCACCGACCGGGCGGCGCGGCCCGCGGCCGGCGGCCGCGCCCGCTGCCGCGAGCCGCGCGTCTGGCGCCGCCGGCGCTCGCGTTGCTGGTCGTCCTCGTCGCCACCGCCGGGCTCGGTGGCTGCCGCACGCCCGACGACATCGAGGCGCCGACCCTGGCCCTCGCCGACCTCCAGGTGCGCCAGTACTCCGGCGGACGGGCGCTGGTCGACGCCGTGCTCGAGGTCGCCAATCCGAACGACTTCGCCATCTCGCTGGTCGAGGTCGATCTCGGGGTCGGTGTCGACTCGGTCCAGGTCGGTCGCCTGCGCTGGTCGGGCGAGGTGAGCCTCGCTGCCACCGCCACGACGCGCACGACGGTCGAGGCGGACTGGAGCGTCGACACGCACGAAACGGTGTTCGAGGCGCTGGTCGATCGCCGGGCGGTCGACTACACGCTCACCGGAACGGTCCATCTGGCGCGTGGAGTCCTGACACGCGGGGTCCCGGTGACGGCGAGCGGACGGCTCGGCGCCCGGCGCTGACACCCGGCCCGCGGGAGGCACGGTCATCTACGAGGTCAGGAACGAGCACCTGCGGCGCGAACGTGCGTTGCTGGTCGGTGTCGCCACGGGCGGCTTGCTCGGGGGATGGAAGGAGTCCCTCGAGGAGCTCGGCGCGCTGGTCGACACCGCCGGTGCGCAGGTCGTCACCACCGTCGTGCAGCCGCACGGACGCCTGAACCCGCGCACCCTGGTCACCAAGGGCAAGGCGCGCGAGATCAAGGAAGAGGCCGGCAAGCACCAGGTCGACCTGGTGGTCGTCGACCACGACCTGAGCCCGGCGCAGCAGCGCAACCTCGAGGAGCTGACCGGGCGCAAGGTCGTCGACCGCAGCATGGTCATCCTCGACATCTTCGCCTTCCGGGCGCGGACGCACGAGGCGCGCATCCAGGTCGAGCTGGCGCAGCTCGAGTACGTGCTGCCGCGACTGACCCGCATGTGGCAGCACCTGTCGCGGACCGGCGGTGGGATCGGTACCCGCGGTCCCGGCGAGACGCAGCTCGAGGTCGATCGCCGGCGCGTGCGCGAGAAGATCGCCATCCTGAAGCGCCGCCTGGCGCGCGTCGAGCGCGAGCGCACCGTGCAGCGCAAGCGACGGCAGGCCGCCTTTCGCATCGCGCTGGTCGGCTACACCAATGCCGGCAAGTCGACGCTCTTCAATGCCCTGACCCGCTCGGAGGTGTTCACCGAGGACCGGCTGTTCGCCACCCTCGATGCCACGACGCGCAAGCTGGTGCTGCCTGGCCGGCACACGGTGCTGGTCAGCGACACCGTCGGCTTCATCCGCAACCTGCCGCACCACCTGGTGGCCTCCTTCCGCTCGACGCTGGCCGAGGTCATCGAGGCCGATCTCCTCATCCACGTCGTCGACGCCAGCAGCGCCGCGGTGATGCAGCACATCGCCTCGGTGCACCAGGTCCTCGAGGATCTCGACTGCCTGTCGACACCGCGCGTGCTGGTCTTCAACAAGATCGACCTCATGGACCGCCTGGACGTGCGACTCATGGGGCTCCGCGCCTCCCATCCGGGAAGCCTGGCGGTCTCGAGCCTTTCCAGGCAGAATCTGGACCGGCTGGTCGCTCGGACCCTCGACATCTATCGCGAGGCGCGCGGATCGAGCGGCGCGCTCTCCTATCTCGACGAGCACCGGACGGACCGATCGGTGAAGCGCATCGGTGGGGCGATCGGTGACCCACACCACGAGGAAGACTCAGATGTGTGATCTGACACGATTGCATCGATCCGTGGCGCGCACCGCGCCGATCCTGGTCCTGGCGCTGGCGCTCATGCTGCCGGTGCTCCAGCTCGGCGGCTGCGGCGGCGACAGCGAGGCCACCGCCGAGATCGATCCCGCCCGCCTGCCGAGCCCGCCGGACTCCGTGCCCGACATGGTCGGGGCGGCCCACATCCTGATCGCCTACAAGGGCGCCATGCGCGCGGCCCCCGAGATCACCCGCTCCAAGGACGAGGCGCTCGCCCTGGCCACCGAGCTGCGCGATCGCGCCCGCCAGAAGGGGGCCGACTTCGCCGCCCTGGCCACCGAGTACTCGGACGGGCCGACCGCGCCCCGCGGCGGCAACCTCGGCGCCTTCGCGCGTGGTCAGATGGTGAAGCCGTTCGAGGACGCGGTCTTCAACATGGGTGTCGGTCAGGTCTCGGACGTCGTCGAGACCCCGTTCGGGTTCCACGTGATCCAGCGCATCGAGGCGGAGGTGATCAGCGCCTCGCACATCCTGATCCAGTACCAGGGTGCGACGAGGGCGCCGGACGATCTCGAGCGTAGCCGGGAGGAGGCGCTGACCCTGGCGCAGAACGTCGTGGCCCAGGCCCGCGCCGAGGGCGCCGACTTCGCCGAGCTGGCGCGCCAGTACTCCGAGGGACCGTCGGCACCGAACGGCGGCGCCCTCGGCACCTTCGGGCGCGGGCGCATGGTGCCGGCCTTCGAGGAGGCCGCCTTCGCCCTCGAGCCGGGAGAGGTCTCGGACGTGGTCGAGACGCCGTTCGGCTTCCACATCATCTTGCGGACCGAGTAGGCACGACGCGGATCGCGCGGCCCCGTGTCGACCCTCGATCACCGGCGCTCACCGACCCCCGGCGGCGGATTGCCATGTCCGGAACCCTGCGACCCATCGTCTTCGACCTCGACGGCGTCCTCATCGACTCGGAGCCGGCGCACTTCGCGGCCGAGGTCGAGCTGCTGCGAGAGCATGGCTTCGAGCTCGCCGAGGAGGTCTGGCAGGGTCTGAAGGGGCTCACCGACCGGCAGCTCTTCCGGGAGCTGCGGGCGCGGGGGCTGGTGACCCGGCTCGATGACGCGGCGCTGTGCGCGGCGAAGCTCGAGCGGCTCTGCCGGCTGCTGCCGGAGCGGGCACGGCCCTTCCCGGCAGCGACCGACGTGGTGCGGCAGCTCGCCGAACGGCGGCTGGCACTCGTCACCTCCAGCGCCGGACGCATGGTCGCGCTGGCGCTCGAGATGCTCGGGCTCGTCGGGGCCTTCGAGGTCGTGGTCACCGGCGAGGAGGTCCGGCACGGCAAGCCGGATCCCGAGCCCTTCGCCCTGGCCGCGCAACGGCTCGGGGTCGATGCCGCCAGCTGCATCGCCGTCGAGGACTCGGTCCACGGCGTCGCCGCGGCGGTCGCGGCCGGCATGACCTGCATCGCGGTCCTGCACTCGTTCGCGGCCTCGGCGCTCACCGGGGCCCACCACCTGGTGCCGGCCGTCGCCGACGTGCCGGCGGCCGTGGCCGCGCTCGAAGGTGCTCACCCGTCACGGGGCTGATCACCCGCCGTGGCTGGCACGCTCCTGGCTCCACGCTCCGCGCCAGCGGACGCCGTGGGGGGATGCCCAGCGGCCGGCTCCGGTGCCACGCCCGGTACCCTGGCCGCTGGGCTCGCCTCCCGGGAGCCGCCGGGCGATGGAAGTCACCCTGTGAGGGCCGGTTGCGGGGGCACGCGGCGGCGGCGTGGGGTCGGCACGCGGAGGAGAGTCCGCGCGCGCCCACGCCGCGGGACTGCCGGCACCCGGTCGGGCACCCCCGAGCAACTCCAGTGGCCGGGTGTAGATGTTGTATGGACAAGCAATTAGCGCGGTCTAGCCGATTGACTTGAGGAGTGTGCGACTCTATACTATGGAGTGGAGTCCATGCTCCGCCAGGGCGACACGCACCGGCAGGCGGGCTCGTGTCCCCGGCCCCCCCGTTTGTGACCGGGTCGGGGCGCCCGTCCGTTGCGCGTCAGGGACTGCATGCTGCCGGCATCCTCCGGGGTCCTCACGGGGAGCGCGCCGCGCCGCGTGTCGGTCCCGCTTGCGGGCTTCATCGCTGGTGGACGTGATGCACTGCTGGCGTGGTCCGAGGATCCTGCCAGCCGATCAAAACTCGACTCCCTGACCCTAGCAGCCGAGCGTCGGGGCCACCCCGTGGTCGGGTGACTCCGGATGCAGCACGAACGGGTGTCCGCGCGCACCGCCGGGGCGCGCCACGAGTCCCCCTCCGTCGCCGCCTGCTTCGCCACTCGGAGTTCGGAACGTCGCCGAGCCGGTTGCCGCCACGCCGAGCCGCGCTCGAGGCCGCAAGGAGACTATCAGGATGAGAATCGCGGGAACTCTGGCGCTGGCCGCCATCGCCCTCACCGTCGCCAGCACGGCCGGGGCTGTGGTCCAGCCCCATCGAGGTGCTTCACTGGTGGACGAGGTGCTGGTGCCCTACTACGACGTCGGCGGGAAGCTCGAGCTCTACCTGCGCGACGGCACGCAGTCGGCTGGCGAGGCGAGCGAGATCAGCCGGCGCTTCGGGGGTGGGGCCTGGCAGTTCAGCTGGAACACGCTGACCGGTACCCTGCACGATCTGTACGGTGGTGCCTACCGCATCGCTCCGGGCATGCTCACCAGCCGCGAGCAGGTCGACCGCGTGGCACGCGACTTCCTGGCGCGGCACGAGGACCTGCTCGGTGCCCGCGCCGGTGAGCTGGCGCTGCACGAGATCGTCAACGGCAACGGCAAGTGGTACGTGCGCTACCGTCAGGTGGTGGACGGCATCCCGGTCTACAAGGCGCTGGTCAAGCTGCAGATCACCGAGGACGGGCGCCTCGTGCGTCTCGGTTCCGACTTCCATCCGTACCTGAACGTGCCGCCCGCGGACGTGACGACGAGCGCGGCGCGCGCCGCCGCCCTCGAGGACGTGCCCTTCAACCCGGCCACCGACCGGGTCGAGGAGCGCGGGCTCCTGATCCTGCCGGTGCCGGCCGGCGACGGCGACGTCACCGCCGCCGAGTACCACCTGGTGCACGACTTCCGGGTCGTGGTCGCCGAGGGGCCCGGTCAGTACGAGACCTTCGTCGACGCGCGCACGGGTGAGGTGCTGCGCCGCTTCAACGACATCCGCCACGTGGCGCTGAACGGGACGGTCGAGGCGCTGGTCGACGAGGAGACCTACTGCATCGACCCACCGGTCGACCTGACGATGGAGGACCTGCGCGTCGTCGTCACCGACGTCGGCACGGTCTACACCGACGAGACCGGCTTCTTCACCATCGACGTGCCCGACGGCCTGCCGAAGCCGGTCGAGTTCAAGCTGCGCGGTCTGCACTGCGCGACCTACAACCAGGATCCGGGTGGCTCGAGCGCCATCATCAACACCACCGGCACGCCGGGCACGCCGCTCGACGTCTACTGGGACGACACCAACTCGACGCCCGCCGAGCGCGACTGCTACTACCACCAGAACCGCATCTACGACTACATGAAGGAGATCGTGGGCGGCATGGGGCTGAGCGGTCTCGAGGGCTCGTTCCCCTGCAACGTCAACATCAACAACAGCTGCAACGCGTTCTGGAACGGCTCGTCGATCAACTTCTACCAGGCCGGCGGCGGCTGCGGCAACACCGGCGAGATCTCGGACGTGGTCTACCACGAGTACGGCCACGGGCTCGACAATGCGCTGGGCTTCGGGCTGAGCGGTCCGCAGCTCTCCGAGGGCATTCCCGACATCTTCTCGACCATCCTCACCGACCAGTACCGGGTCGGCCGGGGCTTCTACCAGGCGTCGTGCTTCCTGGTGCTGCGTAACTGCCAGAACTCGCTCCGGTACCCGCAGAACCTGACCGGCGAGCCCTACGGCGACGGCGAGATCCTCTGCGGCATGATGTGGAACCTGCACCAGAACCTGATGGCGTCGGGCTTGCCGGTCTCGCACCGTGACTCGCTGTTCACGTTCAGTGTCCTCGCCGATCCTCCCAACCAGCCGGAGTTCGTGACCCAGCTGTTCATCGAGGACGACGACGACGGCGTCCTGAACAACGGCACGCCGAACTACGACGACATCTGCGACGCCGCGCAGCTGCACGGCTACAGCTGCCCGGAGATCTTCGAGGGTGTCATCATCAACCACCAGCCCTACGGTGATACCGCGAACATCACCGACCCCTACGAGCTCACCGCGGTGATCGGGACCACCGATCCGGGCGGCATGGACTCGACCTACGTCTTCTACTCGGTGGACATGGCCGGGTTCACCGGCGCGCCGATGACGCCGACCGGCAACCCGGCCGAGTACACGTTCGCGATCCCGGCCCAGCCCGAGGGCAGCCTGATCCGCTACTACATCCTGGGCGCGGACTTCGCGGGGCACCGGGCGACCAGTCCGGTGGGCGCGCCGGGTCTGGCGCACTCGATCGTCGTGAGCTCGACCGGGCTCACCACCCTGGACTCCTGGGACATGGAGACCGAGGCCGGGTGGACGGTCGGCGACGAGCTGCCGCAGCTGCCGGACGACGCCACGGCCGGCATCTGGGAGCGCGGCGATCCGATCGGTGTCGTGGTCTACGTCGGTGGCCAGGCGGCGCTGGCGACGCCGGAGGACGACACGACGCCGGCCCCGGGGGTCAACTGCTGGTTCACCGAGCAGGAGGTGCCCGGGGAGCAGGCCGGTGCGCATGATGTCGACGGCGGCAAGACGACGCTCCGCTCGCCGGTCTTCGACATCTCCGGCGAGCAGTTCCTGCGCCTGAGCTACAACCGCTGGTTCACCAACGCGCTCGGCAACAACAAGTCCGAGGACCCGTTCCAGGTCGGCCTGTCGACCAACGGCGGGCTCTCCTACGTCACCATCGAGGAGACGCTGATCTCCGCCTCGAGCTGGGTCGAGACCAAGATCGACCTGAACGGCGTGGCACCGTTCGGCAACAACATGCGGCTGCGCTTCGTCGCTCGCGACAACGAGACCGGTGACTTCGGTCCGTCGCTCGTCGAGGCGGCGATCGACGACGTCGCGATCAAGAAGTGGCCGATCGGCACCAATGCCGTCGACGACGCGCTGGCCGGCACGGTGCCGCTCAGCTTCGCGCTCGGCCAGAACTCGCCGAACCCGTTCAACCCGGCGACCGCGATCGACTACGTCGTGGCGGAGTCCGGCCAGGTCCAGCTCCGGGTCTTCAACGTCTCCGGGCAGCTGGTGCGCACGCTGGTCGACACGCGGGTCGAGGCCGGCGAGTACTCGGTGGCCTGGGACGGTCGCAACGATCAGGGGATGCAGGTGCCGACCGGTGTCTACTACTACCGGATCGACGCACCGGCCTTCTCCGAGACGCGGAAGATGGTGCTGCTCAAGTAGCGGCTCGGTACCTCCGCGCATCCCATCGGAGCGCCGCTTCGAAGGACGTGAGGGCCGTCCGCCTCTAAGGTGGGCGGCCCTCCGCCGTGATGGGCGGTCAGGCGACGTCGCGAACCGGCGGCGTCGCGAACCGGCGACGTGGAGACGTGGAAGGGAGGCGTTCGATGGCCCTGTCCGGCGTGCACATCCTGCTGACCTACGCCTGCACCTACGAGTGCGACCACTGCTTCCTCTACTGCAGCCCGCGGTCGGAGGGGACGTTCACGATCGCGGAGATCGAGCGCGTCCTCGAGCAGGCGCGTGAGGTGGGGACGGTGACGTCGATCTACCTGGAGGGCGGCGAGCCGTTCCTGTTCTATCCGGTCATGGTCGAGGGCCTCAGGCTGGCGCGGCGCATGGGCTTCCGGACCGGCGTCGTCACCAACTGCTACTGGGCCAGCTCGGACGCGGACGCCAGGTTGTGGCTCGGGCCGATCGTTGACACCGGCATCGACGATCTGAGCGTCAGCGACGACGCCTTCCATCACGGCGAGGGCGGCGGCGAGAGCCCGGGAGCACGCGCTGCCCGCGTCGCCAGGGAGCTCGGGCTGCCCGCTGCCTCGATCTGCATCGAGCAGCCCGCGGTCGAGGCGCCCCGCGGCGAGCGCGGGCAGCCGGTGGTCGGCGGCGGTGTGCTGTTCAAGGGGCGGGCGGCGGAGACCCTGACCGGCGACCTGCCCACCCGGCCGCGTGACACCTTCACATGCTGCCCGCACGAGGAGCTGGTGGCGCCGGAACGCGTGCACGTGGACGCGTTCGGCACGGTGCAGGTCTGCCAGGGGGTGAGCATCGGCAACCTGTGGCGGACACCGCTGGCGCAGCTCATGGCCAGGTACGAGGCCGCGCGGCACGCGGTCTGCGGACCGCTGGTGCGCGGCGGCCCGCGGGCGCTGGCGGACGAGCACGGCGTGGCGCTCGACGGGGACTTCGTGGACGAGTGCCACTACTGCTTCTCGGTGCGCCGGGCGCTCCTGGAGCGCCTGCCGGAGGCGCTCGGACCGCGGCAGGTGTACGGGCTCTAGCGACTTCTGGCGGGCTCAAGCGGATTGGCTGCGGCTCGCCGTCCGACCCACGGAGGACGATGGCCCTGCTGCCAGCGACCTGCCGGCGTCGCTCGCCCGCCGCCGCCGAATGTCATGTAGATTACCTTTTGACACGTAGATGGAGCGCCGTCTCGGGCTCCCATCGCGGTCCCCGAGCTGCTTCCGAACCGCTTCCGAGCCTCCACCGAGCCTCCACCGAGCCTCCACCGGGCCTCCTCCGGACCCCCTCCCGGCGCCGCAAGTCCCTGTCGGTAGACAGATTTCCGCAACCCCGGAGCAGATCTCGTGTCTCAAATGTAGATTGTAGAAGCGCGTGTTCCGCCGGCCGGTCCGGAGCCGCTCCCGCAGCCCGCTCCGGATGCCGGCTCCTGCCGTCGCTGTCGCATCCAGATCCCGCAACGATCGTGCGAACGGTGGATCAGTCCCCAGCGCGCCACGCCCGGCTGCTTCTCCAGGTGGTCTGCCGGCCTGTCCGCCAGGCGTTGCCACCCCTCGCCAGCGCAAGGAGACCTAGCAGGATGAGACTCGCCCGACTCTTCGCCATGACCATGCTGCCGCTGACACTCGCGGTGTCGGCGCAGGCGATCACCCGCCCGGCCGATCCCGCACCGGTCGGCGACGTCCTGATCCCCTACTACGACGTGGCCGGCACCCTCCGGACCTATCTCGAGGAGAGCGGCCGCTTCGCCGGCGAGCGTGCCGAGCTCGACACCCGTCTCGGCGGCGGCCGCTGGCAGGCGACCTGGAACACGTTGACCGGCACGCTGCACGACGTCTACGGCGATGCGCTGCGCGTCCACCGGGGCTACCTGACCGACCGTGACCAGGTCGATCGCGTGGCGCGCGAGTGGATCGCCGCCCACACCGACCTGCTCGGCGCGCGCGACGAGGCGCTGGCCCTCGACATGATCGCCAACGCCAACCGCAAGTGGTACGTGCGCTACCGCCAGGTCGTCGACGGGGTGCCGGTGCACGGTGCCTACGTGAAGCTGCAGCTCACCGAGGACGGGCGTCTCATCCGCTTCGGCTCGGACTTCCACCCGTTGACGTCGGTGCCCGCTGCGACGCTCGACGCCGCGTCCGCGCGCCAGCTGGCCCGCGAGGGGGTGCCGTTCGATCCGGCCACCGACCAGGTCGAGGATCTGGGCCTGCTGGTCGTCCCGGTACCGGCACCGGGACGTGACGAGACCGCCGTCGAGTACCGGCTGGTCCACAACCTCGTCGTCGTGACGCGCGAGGGACCGGGGCGCTACATCACCTTCGTCGACGCGACCTCGGGCGAGATCATCCGTCGCGTCAACGACGTGCACCACATCGACCTCACCGGCTCGGTCACCGGCCTGGTCGACGAGGTGAGCTACTGCGCGCCGCCGCAGTCCGACCTCGGCATGGAGGACCTGCGCATCGTCGTCACCGACGTCGGCACCGGCTACACCGACGAGAGCGGCGACTACGCGATCGACATCCCGGATGGCCTGCCGCACCCGGTGGAGTTCCAGCTGCGCGGCCTGCACGTCAACACGAACAACCAGGCGCCGGGCGAGGTCGACGCGCGGATCGACGTGAACGGGACGCCGGGCGTGCCGCTCGACATCTACTGGGACGACACGAACTCGACGGCGGCCGAGCGCGACTGCTTCTATCACACCAACCGGATCTACGACTACTTCAAGGACCTGACCGGACTGACGCTGGGTAGCTTCGAGGGACAGACGCCCTGCGCCGTCAACATCGCCAACACCTGCAACGCCTTCTACGTCGGCGGCACCATCAACTTCTACCAGGAAGGCGGCGGCTGCGGGAACACCGGCGAGATCTCGGACGTCATCTACCATGAGTACGGTCACGGCCTCGACGCCTTCATCGGCGGTTTCTCGACGCCGGTGCTCTCCGAGGGCATCGCCGACATCGTCGCCACCATCATGACCGACGATTCGCGCATCGGGCGCGGCTTCAACCTCGTCTCCTGCAACCTGGTGCTCCGCAACTGCAACAACTCGCTGCAGTACCCGCAGGACCTGCAGGGCCAGTCGCATTCCGACGGGCGGATCATCTGCGGCTTCAACTGGGACGTCTTCCTGAACTTCCAGGGCGCCGGCATCGCCGATTCGCGGCGCGACTCGCTGGCCGTGTTCACGCTCCTGGCGTCGCCGGAGACCCAGCCCGAGTTCGTGACCCAGTGGTTCATCGAGGACGACGACGACGGTGTCCTCAACAACGGGACGCCGCACTACGACGAGCTGTGCGACGCCGCCATGCAGCACGGTTACGAGTGCCCCGAGATCTTCGAGGGGGTGCTCATCAACCACATGCCCTACGGCGACACGGCCAACACCACCGACCCGTACGAGATCATGGCGACCATCGGGACCACGGTGCCGGGTGGTCTCGACTCGACCACGGTCTTCTACTCGGTGGACCTGGCCCCGTTCACCGCACTCGCGATGACGCCGACCGGCAATCCGAGCGAGTTCACGGCCGAGATCCCGGCGCAGCCCGAGGGCTCGCTGGTGCGCTACTACGTGCTCGGCTCCGACGTCGAGGGCAATCGTGCGACCAGCCCGGCGGGCTCGCCCGGCATCGCGCACTCGATCGTGGTCAGCTCGGTCGGCCTGTCGACCCACATCGACTGGGACATGGAGAGCGAGGCCGGCTGGCTGGTCGGAGACGTCTCCCCGCAGCTGCCGGACGATGCCACCGCCGGCATCTGGGAGCGTGGCGATCCGATCCAGGTCACCGTCTTCATCAGCGGCTTCGAGGTGCCGGCGACGCCGGAGGACGACACCACGCCGGCTCCGGGCGTCAACTGCTGGTTCACCGAGCAGGAGGTGCCCGGAGAGCAGGCCGGCGCGCACGACGTGGATCAGGGCAAGACGACGCTACGCTCGCCGATCTTCGACCTGAGCGGTCTCCAGTTCGTGCGCCTCAGCTACAACCGCTGGTTCACCAACGGGCTCGGCGCCAACAAGTCGGAGGACCCGTTCGAGGTCGGGCTGTCGACCAACGGCGGCCTGAGCTACACGCTGATCGAGGAGAGCCTGATCTCCGCCTCCGAGTGGAGCGAGACCCGGGTCGACCTGAACGGTCGGGTGCCGTTCGGCAACAACATGCGACTCCGCTTCGTGGCGCGCGACAACGAGAGCGCCGGCTTCGGTCCGTCCATCGTCGAGGCGGCGGTCGACGACGTGGCGCTCGAGCGCTGGCCGATCGAGGCGGCGGCGGTCGGTGACGACCGGCTTGCCGGCACCGTGCCGACCAGCTTCCGGCTCGGCCAGAACAACCCCAACCCGTTCAACCCCTCGACGGTCATCGACTACGCGGTCGCTGCCAGCGGGCGCGTCGAGCTCAGGATCTTCAACGCCGCCGGCCAGCTGGTGCGGACGCTGGTCGACGCGGCGGTCGAGCCGGGTGACTACTCGGTGGCCTGGGACGGCCGCAACGCCTCCGGCGTCCAGATGCCGACCGGTGTCTACTACTACCGGATCGACGCCCCGTCCTTCACCAGGACCCGCAAGATGGTGCTCCTCAAGTAGTTCCGTATTCCGAGTGGATCGGTTATAATTCCATCGTGGGGTCGTCGAGGGGGAGCCGGACCGGTTCCCCCTTGACGCTGCCCCGCTCCGGTGCTCCCCGCGGGAACCCGCCACGGTCCGACCCGACCCCCCGGACTGCGCGGCGATGCCAGCCGCCGGCTGCTGTCTGGTGCCAGGCCCGGTCCTGCCGGGCGCCGGTGCCGGCCGGATGGCCATCATCGTCGGGACGCCGGAAGACGCGCGTCGCGATCCGGATTAGAACCACCCATATGATGAGTCGTTTCCCTGAGGAGGCCCAAATGCAGATGAGGCGAGTCCTGCCCTGGCCGATCCTGGCCCTGCTCCTGACCACGAGCACGGTCGCGTTCGGTTTCTCTCCCGACCCGGAGGCCAGGGCCCTCGAGATTCCCCTTCCCGCCCAGACGCTGATGCGACAGCCGGCAGAGCACGCACCGTCCCGGGCCGCCGCCGATCTGGTGGCGCAGCGTTACTCCGGCACCTGGACGGTGTCGCAGTGGAACCAGCTCTCGGGCACCCCGGAGACCGTCTACGGTAGCGGCGT
>JASFRE010000043.1:0-14308 GCA_050115055.1 Candidatus Eiseniibacteriota bacterium
GGGCAATGCCTTCTCGGAGCAGATCGATCCCGAGGAGCAGGAGCGCCAGCTCGAGCGTCAGGACAGCCTCCGGCAGGCGGGAGACTTCGAGGCGCAGGCGATCGACGAGGACTACATCCAGGCGCTGATGGTCGGCATGCCGCCGACAGGCGGTTTCGGACTCGGCATCGACCGGTTGACCATGCTGCTCGCCGACCGGGCATCGATCCGCGACGTCATCCTCTTCCCGCAGCTCCGGCCGGTGGGTGGTGGCGAGTCGAGCGAAGCCGGCGACGCGGCCTCCGCCGGCGACGCATCCCCTGACGGCGATCCGGCCAGCAGCGGCGGCACGACGCCGACCGGCGAGACGCCGGCAGAAAGGGCACCGTGAGCGACACCGCGACATCCAGGGCGCCGGCGATGGACCGCAGCGCGCGGCGACGCGCGGCGTCCCGGGGCCGCAACGGTGGCCGCGGCTACGAGCTGTTCATCGCCCAGCGCTACCTGTGGTCGCGGCCGCGCTCGAGCTTCATCTCGCTCATCTCGATCATCGCCGTCCTCGGCGTCATCGTCGGTGTGCTCGTCCTGACCATCACGCTGAGTGGCATGAACGGCTTCGAGGCCGAGGTCCGGTCCAAGATCGTCGGTGCCAACGCCCACATCGTGCTCCTCACCCACGACACCGCCGGGCTCCGCGACTACGAGGCGCTGGTCGCCCGTCTCGAGGAGGATCCCGACATCGTCGGCACCTCGCCGATCCTCTACACCAAGGCGATGCTCAGCCTCGACCAGCGCGCTGACGGCGTCGTCGTCAAGGGCGTCGACCTGGCGCGCGAGGCGGACGTCACCGAGGTGCCGGACTACATCGTGCCGCCCATCGACGGCGACATCGACGATGCGGGATTCACCGACCTGCCGGGGATCGTGCTCGGCTTCGACGTCGCCATGCGGCTGGTGGCCTCGATCGGCGACACCGTGGCGATGACCTCGCCGATCCGCACCGTCCGGACACCGCTCGGTGCCGTGCCGATCGTCAAGCAGTTCGAGGTGGTCGGTCTCTTCCACTGCGGCATGTACGAGTATGACTCGTCGTTTTGCTTCGTGTCGATCCCGGCCGCACAGCGCTTCATGAACATGGAGGGGCGGGCCACCGGCATCGAGATCCGCATCCGCGACATGTTCGCCGCCTCCGAGAAGGCCGAGACCATCGAGGCAGCGTTCGGGCCACCCTACGTCGCCAACAACTGGATGGACGTCAACCGGAACCTCTTCGCCTGGATGCAGATCGAGAAGTTCTTCATGTTCCTGATCCTGCTGCTGATCATCCTGGTGGCGGCCTTCAACATCGCCTCGATGCTGATCATGGTGGTCATGGAGAAGAAGCGCGATGTCGGCGTGCTGCGGGCGATGGGTGCCACGCGGCGCTCGGTGATGCAGATCTTCATTCTCCAGGGCCTGCAGGTCGCCGTGGTCGGCACGGTGATCGGGAGCCTGCTCGGGCTGGCCGCCTCCTGGGCGATCGACCGCTACAAGATCATCTCACTGCCGCCGGACGTGTACTTCATCGATACGTTGCCGATCCGGATCGAGGCACTCGACTTCCTGGCGGTGGGGGTGGCGACGATTCTGATCTGCTTCCTGGCGGCCCTCTACCCGGCCTGGCGCGCGGCGCGGCTGGTACCGGTGGAGGCGATCCGCTATGAGTGAGGCGCCCCGCGATGCGACGCGGAATGGCCACGGGATGCGCGGTGCTCCGGTCGATAGGATGGGGGGAGCGGCAGCGGACGCGGCCGCCGCACCCGCGTCGGCGCCGATCATCGAGGTCTCGGATCTCGCCAAGTCGTTCGACACGCCGCGCCGGCGGTTGTGCGTGCTCGACGGGGTCGACCTCGCCGTGGCGCGCGGCGAGTGCGTGGCGGTGATCGGTGCCTCGGGGTCGGGGAAGAGCACGCTGCTCCATCTGATGGGCGCCCTCGACCGGCCCGATCGCGGACGGGTCCTGATCGATGGCCGCGACCTCGGCACGCTCGGCGAGACCGAGCTGGCGCTGTACCGGAACCGGACACTGGGATTCGTGTTCCAGTTTCACCATCTCCTGGGCGAGTTCAGTGCGGTTGAAAACGCCATGATGCCTGCGCTAATCTCGGGAGAACGCCCCCCGGCCGCCCGTGCAAGAGCCATGGAACTTCTTGCAATGGTGGGGCTTGCGGACCGCGCGGAGCATCGTCCCGGCGAGCTGTCGGGTGGCGAGCAGCAGCGGGTCGCGGTGGCACGGGCGCTGGTGAACGAGCCGGATCTGGTGCTGGCCGACGAGCCGTCGGGCAACCTCGATCCCTCCGCGTCGGAGGAGCTGCATGCGCTCCTCGACCGGTTGCGCGACGAGCTCGGACAGACGCTCGTCATCGTGACGCACGAGCGCGAGCTGGCGCGCCGGGCCGATCGTGTCTTGCAGCTCGCACGGGGCCGGCTGTCGCCGGTCGTGGACGGTGGGGGCGTGAGGCCCGAGGCGCCTGGCCTGCACGGCCCTTCCGGCAGCCTGGATGCCGGCGGGACTCCCCGGACGCGAGCACGGTGAGACGCATGGCGGGCCGGTGACGCTGACGGACCGGCCCGGGGGCCGGCCGCGATGGAGGCGCCGGCTCGTGGCACGAGTCGGCCGGATGGAAGAGACAGCGAGGCGGGAGTCGTGAGCGAGAGTGGACATCGAGGAGCGAAGGTGACCAGGAAGTGTCAGGGGTGCGGTGAGGCTCCCGCTCGCAACCACTACAAGAAGTGGGAGAACAACCGCGAGACCGAGCTGTTCCTGTGCGACGCCTGCGCCGAGAAGCGCGGCCTGGCGGTCACCGGTGGCACGGACAAGATCGACCTCGCACAGAGCCTGAACGTGATGCTGCACGACATGGAAGGTCTCAGTGAAGGAGCCGTCGGCAACGTGCAGTGCACGCGCTGCGGCCTGCTCTACTCCACGTTCCGGGAGACGGGCCGGCTGGGCTGCGCGCACTGCTACACGGCCTTCGAGCAGCAGCTCCGGCCGCTGCTCCGCCGCGTGCACGGGGCCGTTCAGCACACTGGCAAGACGCCCGCCATCGACGATGCCCATGCCGCCCGCCGGCGCGAGCTGCGCGAGCTGCAGGAGCAGATGCAGCGGGCGGTGGCGCGTGACGCCTTCGAGGAGGCGGCCCGGCTCCGTGATCAGATCCGGGCGCTGCGGGACCAGCTGCCGTCGCGGAAGTCGCCGGGCGAGTCCGACACGGGGTCGACGGGGCGCCGGGGCGACGGCGGTGCTGGCGAAGCGGATCCCGGGGAGCGCTGACGTCGGTGACCGGTGCGCGGGCGCCCGCCGGGGGTGAGCGCGTCGTCGCCGGGATGACGGCCGGGAAAGGACAGCGGTGATGGGAGTCGAGGCGCTGGAGGCGCTGGTCGGAACACCGAGCCACTGGCTGGCGGGAGTCGGTCACGAGGCCGACCTCGTGCTGTCGACGCGCGTGCGCCTGGCTCGTAATCTCACCGACATGCCCTTCTCGCAGCAGGCGGACGAGGAGGCGCTGCGCGCCACCGTGTCGCGGATCGTCTCGGCCTGCGACAGCTCCGCCGAGCTCGGCGGCGGCAGCTTCCTGCCGATCAGCGAGCTCGATGCGCTCGATCGCGAGTTCCTCGCCGAGCGGCACCTGATCAGTCACGAGATGCTCTCCCTCGAGCGTCCCGGCGGACTCTATCTGGCCAGCGGCGAGCGTGCCTCGGCGATGGTCAACGAGGAGGATCATCTGCGGCTGCAGGCCGTGGTCAGCGGGCTCGACTGCGATGGCGCCTGGGACCGGGTGCGCCGTGCCGAGGAGGAGCTCGATACGCGGCTCGAGTTCGCCTTCTCCGAGGAACTGGGCTACCTGACGGCGTGTCCGACCAATGTCGGCACCGGCATGCGCGCCTCGGTGTTCATGCACCTGCCCTCCCTGGTGCTGACCAAGAAGATCCGGCAGGTGCTGCGTGGCGTCAGCCAGGTGGGGCTGACGGTGCGGGGGTTCTACGGGGAGGGCTCGGAGATCCTGGGCAACTTCTTCCAGGTCTCGAACCAGCACACGCTCGGTCACTCGGAGACCGACATCCTGGCCAACCTCGAGAAGGTGGTGCGGCAGGTGATCGACGCCGAGGTGCGGGCGCGCGGGCTCCTGACCCGCGATGCGCGCGTCCAGATCGAGGACAAGGTCTACCGCGCCTACGGCGTGCTGCGCAACGCGCGCATGCTGCCATCGCAGGAGATGATCAACCTGACCTCGGCGGTGCGCTTCGGGGCGGCGATCGGCATCGGGCTCGACGTCAGCCTGGCGGCACTGAACGAGCTCCTGGTCCTGACCCAGCCGGCCCACCTGCAGAAGATGGCCGGGCGGCTGATGACCGAGGACGAGCGCAACGAGTACCGGGCCGAGGTGGTGCGCCAGCGGCTGGCGGCCCACCCGGAGCCCGGGGAAACGGACGCATCCGGCTGAGCGCCGGCGCGGCCGGCCGGTGTCACGCTCGACGCCGGCCGGTCGCGCATCACGGCTCGAGCCAGGGGGGAGTTGGAGACCGATGCACGACAAGTTCACCGAACGCGTCCGCAAGGTGATGTACCTGGCGCGGGAGGAGGCCGCGAGGCTGCAGCATGACTACATCGGTACCGAGCACCTGCTCCTCGGCATCCTGCGCGAGGGCGAGGGGATCGCCGCCACGGTCCTCAACAACCTGAGCCTCGACCTCGACCAGATCCGCCAGGCGGTCGAGAACATGGTCTCCTCCTCGGGCGGCACGCTGACGATCGGCGAGATCCCGTTCACGCCGCGTGCCAAGCGGGTGCTGGAGCTGTCGGTCGACGAGGCGCGCCAGCTCGGTCACAACTACGTCGGTACCGAGCACCTGCTCCTGGGGCTGATCCGCGAGGGCGAGGGGATCGCCGCCCGCGTGCTCCTGGAGCTCGGCGTCGACCGCAAGAAGGTCCGCGAGGAGACCCTGAAGCTGCTCGGCAGCTCGTCCTCCTCCGCCGGCTCCGGCTCGCGCGAGGAGCGCGAGGAGCGCGCCGAGACCCCGGCGCTCAACCAGTTCGGGCGCGATCTGACCGACATGGCGCGCGAGGGCAAGCTCGATCCGGTGATCGGTCGCGACACCGAGATCGAGCGCGTCATCCAGGTCCTCTGCCGGCGCAAGAAGAACAACCCCGTGCTGATCGGCGAGCCCGGCGTCGGCAAGACGGCGATCGCCGAGGGACTGGCGCTGCGCATCTACGAGAACCGCGTGCCGGAGCTCCTCAAGTCGAAGCGTATCGTCACGCTCGACCTCGCAAGCGTCGTCGCAGGAACGAAGTACCGCGGTCAGTTCGAAGAACGGCTGAAGGCCGTCATGAACGAGATCCGCGAGTCGAAGGACACCATCATCTTCCTGGACGAGCTCCACACGATCGTCGGGGCGGGTGGTGCCGAGGGCGCCATCGACGCCTCCAACATGCTGAAGCCGGCCATGGCCCGCGGCGAGCTGCAGTGCATCGGGGCGACGACGCTCGACGAGTACCGCAAGTACATCGAGAAGGACGGTGCCCTCGAGCGACGCTTCCAGCCGATCATGGTCGACCCGCCCTCCCACGAGGAGACGGTCGAGATTCTCTTCGGCCTGCGCGACAAGTACGAGGCGCACCACGGCGTGTCGGTCACCGACGATGCCATCCGCGCCGCCGTCCACTTCTCCGATCGCTACATCACCGACCGGTTCCAGCCCGACAAGGCGATCGACGTGATCGACGAGGCCGGGGCCCGGGTGCGGCTGTCGATCGCCTCGATCCCGACCGACGTCACCGATCTCGAGCGCAAGATCGAGGAGGTCTCGAAGGAGAAGGAGGCCTTCATCCAGGCCCAGGAGTTCGAGAAGGCGGCCAAGTGCCGCGACAAGGAGAAGGAGCTCCGCAAGCAGCTGAAGGAGATCCGGCAGAGCTGGAGCGAGAACCGGAAGGACAAGGAGGCACGAGTCGACGTCGACGACATCGCCGAGGTGGTCTCCAAGATGACGGGCATCCCGGTCAACCGCTTCGAGGAGAAGGAGCAGGACAAGCTGCTCCGCATGGAGGATGAGATCCAGAAGCGCGTCGTCGGTCAGATGGAGGCCGTCACCGCGATCTCGAAGGCGGTGCGACGCAACCGTGCCGGGCTGCGCGACCCGCGCCGCCCGATCGGCTCGTTCATCTTTCTCGGACCGACCGGCGTCGGCAAGACCGAGCTGGCGCGGGCGCTCGCCCAGTTCCTGTTCGACGACGAGGAAGCGCTGATCCGGGTCGATATGTCGGAGTACATGGAGAAGTTCGCGGTGTCGCGCCTGGTCGGCGCGCCACCCGGGTACGTCGGCTACGAGGAGGGAGGCCAGCTGACCGAGAAGGTGCGGCGGAAGCCCTACTCGGTGGTCCTCCTCGACGAGATCGAGAAGGCGCATCCGGACGTCTTCAACATCCTGCTGCAGGTGCTCGACGACGGGCACATGACCGACGCCTTCAAGCGCAAAGTGAACTTCAAGAACACCGTCCTCATCATGACCTCGAACCTCGGGGCGCGGCAGATGCGCAGCGGCAAGCAGCTCGGCTTCGGCTCCGCCGCCGGCAAGGAGGAGTCGGACTACAAGAACATGAAGGCGAAGGTCATGGAGGAGGTCAAGAAGGCCTTCAATCCGGAGTTCCTGAACCGCATCGACGACATCGTCGTCTTCCACGAGCTCGGACGGGAGCAGATGTCGCAGATCGTCCAGATCCTGCTCTCCGACGTCAAGCAGCGGCTCAAGGACCACGAAATCGACCTGGTGCTGTCTCCCGAGGCGACCGAGTTCCTGATCGAGAAGGGCTTCGACCCGGCCTACGGGGCGCGGCCACTCAAGCGCGCCATCCAGCGCTACATCGAGGACCCGCTCGCCGAGCAGGTGCTGCGCGGCCGTTTCGGGCGCGGCAGCGTCTGCCGGGTGGAGCGCGGGGACGAGGAGGAGCTCGTCTTCACGCCGTCCGATGGCACGCCGGAGTCGGCGGTGGCCGAGCCCGAGACGGTGGATCACTAGTCCCGGGTTCCGTGTTCAACCCTGGAGGATGCTGGAAGGAGCCGGCTCGCAGGAGGTGAGTGGAGGTGTCGGCGTCGGCGTCGGTGAGGGTGACGCCGCGCACGATGGGTCGCAAGGAGGCGAGCGAGGGGCCGCGCGACGGTCGCCTCGCCGGTCAGGATGACGGGTACGCTCCATCCCACACCCCAGCCCGAAGCGGCACGTGACGGCGCGCGCGGCGCTCGCCGCACCGCGCGCGGCCCGTTGCCGCTGTTCCTCCTGGCAATGCTGGTCCCCGGCCTGCTCCTCCAGGGCGCGGACGATGCCGCCGCCCAGCGCCTCGGGACCGTCGACGCGATCACCGTCGTCGGCAACCGCGCGGCCGACCGCGAGCTGATCCTGAACTCGATCGGGATCGATGTCGGCGATCCGCTGACGCGTTCCTCGCTGACCCAGGCGATCCGCCGCCTGTTCGCCCTCGGCCTTTTCGACGACGTCGACATCTATGGCGAGGAGGTGGGCCCCGAGCGCGTCCGGCTCGAGGTGCGGGTGGTCGAGAAGCGCCGGCTCTCGAAGCTGATCTTCGAGGGCGTCGAGAAGATCGACGAGCGCGATCTCCGCGAACGGCTGACCATCACCGAGGGCCAGATCTTCGACGATCGCTCGCTCTCCGAGCAGATCCGGCTGATCACCGAGGCCTACAAGGAGAAGGGCTACTCGCAGGTCCAGGTGCAGGCCGACGTGACCGCCAGCGAGAAGGAGGGGCCGGGCCGGGTCCACGTCACCTTCACGGTCGAGGAGGGCCGGAAGGTCAAGATCCGGCGCGTCGAGCTCGCCGGCATCGACCCCGAGCTCGTCGACATGGCGCGGGACGGGATCAAGACCAAGAAGAAGGGCTGGCTGTGGGGCGGTGACTTCAAGGAGGAGGTCCTGCGCGAGGACCTGGGGCGGATCGCCCAGAACCTCCGGAACCACGGCTTCAAGGACGCCGTCGTCGAGGATTACGATCTCGACTTCCATCCCTCCAAGCCGGAGCTCGCGATCGTGATCCACGTCGAGCCCGGGCCGCGGTACGTGATGGGCGAGGCGACCTTCCAGGGCAACGAGGTGCTCGACCTCGAGACGCTGGAGAGTGCCGTCACCTTCCTGCCAGGGGACCCGTACTCCGAGGAGCGGATCCAGGAGACGCTGTCGAACATCTACGCGCTCTACGCCGAGCGCGGCTACATCTACGTCGCGGTCGATCCGCGCCCCGATCAGCACGGTGATACGGTCGACATCGACTTCCGGATCGGCGAGGGCGAACCCTCGCACGTGCGCCAGGTGGTGATCCGGGGCAACACGCGGACCAAGGAGAAGGTGGTCCGCCGCCAGCTGGTGATCCGGCCGGGGCAGAAGTTCTCGCGCAGCGCCCTGGTGCGCAGCCAGCGTGACGTCTTCCAGCTCGGCTTCTTCGAGGACGTGCGGGTCGACTTCGAGCGCGCCGCCGCCTCGACCTCGGACATCGACGTCATCTTCGACGTCAAGGAGAAGCAGACCGGCACGCTGCAGGCGGGAGCCGGTTTCTCGTCGGACGGCGGCCTGACCGGCTTCCTCGAGCTCGGTCACAACAACCTCTTCGGGAACGGGCAGCAGATCTCGATCAAGCTCGAGAACGGCTCGCGACGCTCGGTCCAGGAGATCTCGTTCACCGAACCCTGGTTCCGCGACACGCCGACCTCGGTCGGGTTCGACCTGTTCAACACCATCCGCATCCGGGACATCTACGACGATCGCCGGCGCGGCGGGGCGATCCGGGTGGGACGGCGGTTGCCGTGGCCGGACTACACGACCGGCTTCGTCTCGTACCGCTTCGAGCGGGTGACGATCGAGAACGTCGACGAGGGCATTGCACTCGACACCAGCAACTTCCCGCGCAACACCTCGTCGATGAGCTTCGCCGTGTCACGGAACTCGACCGATAACCCCTTCTATCCGACCAGCGGCTCGCGGGTGACCTGGCGCTCGGAATTCGCCGGCGGCTGGCTGGGCGGCACCGTCGACTTCCACAAGCACGTGCTCGACGCGCGCACCTACATCCCGACCGCCTGGCGTCCCGTCCTCATGCTGCGGTCGCGGACCGGGATCCTCGACAGCTACGGCCGGGACTCCGAGGTGCCGGACTACGAGACCTTCCGCCTGGGCGGGACGACCACCAACTACCTGCGCGGCTATCCGGACTACGAGGTGGTGCCCCGCGGCAACGATCTCTTCCCGGGCGGGCGGCTGATGATGACCCTGACCGCCGAGCTGCAGTTCCTGGTCGCCGAGCCGCTGCATGGCCTCCTGTTCCTCGACGCCGGCGACACCTGGAACTCGACCGATGACCTGCGGTTGAGCGATCTCAGGAAGGGGGCAGGGATCGGGATGCGCATCGAGATCCCGCTGCTCGGCGTGATCGGCTTCGACTATGCCTACGGCTTCGACCGCGCTGGCGGCGGTCAGTGGGAGCCGCACTTCCTGATCGGGAACCTGTTCTGAAAAAACGACTTTGCACGCAGGACGGGGTCGGCTAAGGTTGCCGCTTGCTTTCGCGCGGCGGCGCACGGTGAGCGGACGGTGACCTGCGCCCGGCCCTGGAGCCGGGCCCGCCCCCAGGCGGTAACCTGAAGCGGGCGCGATGGTTGGAGCATCGTCCCGGAGGCCCGCGCGGCCTGCCCCGCAGCGGACGGTAGCGGCCCGCCGAGTTCCCCGGATCCCGCGACGACGGAGGGAGTCCGTATGGCAAGCGCACGAGGTTCGCTCTGGATTGCGGCCGTGTCGCTGGTGCTCCTCGTGGCCGTGTGTCCGGGGGCGTCGGCGCAGGAGGCACGCATCGCCTACATCACGAGCTGGAAGATCATCGGCCCCGAGTCGACCTTCCAGCCGGTCCGTGATGCCGAGGCGGCGATGAACCGCGACATCGAGAGCTGGAATCGCGAGCTCGAGGACCTGCAGCAGGAGATCACCGAGGCGGAGCAGGAGCTCGGGCGCCAACGCCTGGTCATGACCGAGTCGCAGCTGCGGGAACGCGAACAGCAGCTGCTCGAGAAGAAGGCCGAGCTCGAACGGCGGACGCGCGAGATCTGGGGGCAAGGCGGCCTCATCGAGCGTCGCAATGCCGAGCTCGTGCAGCCGATCCGCGACAAGCTGCTGGAGGCGATCGAGCGCGTGGCGCTCGATCAGGGCTACAACTTCGTGTTCGAGGCGGGGGACGGCAACCTGGTCTGGGCCGACGGCACCTTCGACATCACCGACGACGTGCTCGCGGTGCTGGCGGAACTGATGGACGTGCCGCTGCCCGGCAATTGATCGTGCTCCGGGCGATCGGCGGACCGAGGAGAGAGGGCGAGACGTGCGTGTCGGCGAGCTGGCGGAGCGACTGGGGGGCACCCTCGATGGCGATCCCGACGTCGAGATCACCGGGGTCGCCGGCATCCGCGAGGCGGCCCGGGGTGATCTGACGTTCCTCGCCAATCCGCGCTACGCGGCCTACACGCGCGACACCCGGGCATCGGCGATGCTCATCGCCAGTGGCAACGCCGGCAATCACCTCGATGTCGCCATCCCCCGGATCCTGGTCGACGACCCCTACCAGGCCTTCATCGCCGCGGCCCGCCTGTTCCACCCGGCGCCGCCGCCGCCGCCGCCGGGTGTCCACCCGACCGCCGTCGTCGGTCCGGGGGTGGAACTCGGCGAGGGGGTCTCGGTCGGACCGCAGGCGGTGATCGAAGGCGGCGCCCGGATCGGCGACCGGTCGATCATCGGGGCGCTGGTCCACGTCGGCCGCGATTCGGCGATCGGCCGCGACAGTCACCTCCATCCGGGCGTCGTGGTGCGTGAGGACTGCAGGCTCGGTGACCGCGTGATCGTGCACGCCGGGACGGTGATCGGCTCGGACGGCTTCGGCTTCGCGTGGGACGGCACTTGTCATCGCAAGATCCCGCAGACCGGTGGTGTCGTCGTCGACGACGATGTCGAGATCGGCGCCGGCTGCGCGATCGATCGCGGCACGGTGGGGGAGACGCGCATCGGCCGCGGTTGCCGGCTCGACAACCTCGTGCACATCGGTCACAACGTGCAGGTCGGCGAGCACACGCTGATCATCGCCCAGGTCGGGATCGGTGGCTCGACGCGCATCGGCAAGCATGTGACCCTGGCTGGCCAGGTCGGCATCGTCGGACACGTCGAGATCGGCGACGGCGTGCAGATCGGCGCCCAGGCCGGAGTGATCAGCTCGATCGCCGCCGGCACCCGGGTCTGGGGCTATCCGGCCATGTCGCTCGCCCAGTCGAAGCGGGTCTACGCCTCGATCAAGCGCACGCCGGAGCTCCTCCGGACCGTGAAGTCACTGACCGAGCGCATCGGGGACCTGGAGGCACGGCTCGGCATCACGCCGGCCGCGGCGGGGGCGAGCGGTGGCTCGCAGCAGCCGGCCCCGAGGCGTCGGAGAGACGATGGCGAAACAGCGGACGATTGAGCGCGCCGTCTCCTACGAGGGCGTCGGCATCCACACCGGCAAGACCGCTCGCGTCCGGCTGTGCCCGGGCGCGGTGAACTCGGGCATCGTCTTCGTCCGTGTCGATCTCGACGGCCGGCCGTGCATCCCGGTCACGGCGAACGCCGCACATTACGACCCGCAGCGCGGGCGTCGGACGATCCTCAGGAACGGCAACGCCGAGGTGCACACGGTCGAGCACCTGCTGGCGGCGATCCACGGTCTGTCGATCGACAACCTGACGATCGAGCTCGATGACGAGGAACCGGGCGAGCCCCGGGACGGCAGCGCCCTGCCGATCGTCGCGCTCCTCAGGAGCGCCGGGCTGGTCGATCAGCCGGCGCCGCGCCGGTACTTCAACCTGGCGCACGCGGTCAGTCTCGACGACGAGGGAGGGATCCAGCTGCTGGCGGTGCCGGACGACCACCTGCGCATCACCTTCACCATCGAGTACCCGGACACGCTGGTCGGCACCCAGAGCATCACCCTCGACATCGACGAGGAGACCTTCGAGCGCGAGATCGCGCCGGCTCGCACCTTCGTGCTCGAGCGCGACGTGGCCGGACTCCGGCAGGCCGGCATGATCAAGGGCGGCAGCCTCGACAACGCCGTGGTGGTCGGCGAGGACCGGGTCCTCAACGACGAGCCGCTGCGCTTCCCCGACGAGTTCGTCCGGCACAAGGTGCTCGACCTGCTCGGCGACCTCTACCTGCTCGGGGCCCCCGTCAGGGCGCATATCCTCGCCTTCAAGTCCGGCCACCGCTCGCACGTCCGCTTCGTGAAGAAGCTGGTCGAGGCGGCCAGCAACACCGCCGCCGTGGCACGGCCAACGAGCGGCGAGAACGGCGAGCAGATCTGGGACATCCAGGCGATCGAGCGCATCATGCCCCATCGCTACCCGATGCTGCTCGTCGACCGGATTCTCGAGCTCACCGACGAGCGCGTCGTCGCGATCAAGAACGTCACTGTCAACGAGCCCTATTTCGTGGGACACTTCCCCGGGCATCCGATCATGCCCGCGGTCCTGACCATCGAGGCGATGGCCCAGGCCGGCGGCTTTCTCCTCCTGAACCGGGTGGAGGAGCCCGACAACAAGCTGGTCTACTTCATGGGCATCAACAACGCCAAGTTTCGCCGCCCGGTGCTGCCGGGCGACCAGCTGCGCTTCGAGCTCAGCCTGGTCAAGCTGAAGGGTGGCATTTGCAAGATGCGTGGCATGGGATACGTCGACGGCAAGCTCGTCGCCGAGGCGGATCTGCTGGCCAGCGTCGTCGAGCGCTGAGGGCGCGGCACCGGGAGTCGGAGGGCGCGTCGCGCGCCCGGCGGTCGCCGGGGGGCGGGGCGCGGAACGGATGGACGATTCGATGACGAGGACAGGGCCGGTCACCGAGACCCCAGACGGTGGACCGGCGGCGCGTGGCGACGGTGATGAGGGTCCCGTCGTGCGCACCAGGTTGGCCGGGCCGGCCGCGACGCTCGTGGGCCCTGCCACCAGGAGAGGGGAATCGATGGCCACAGTCATCGATACGACCGCCGTCGTCAATCCCGGCGCGCAGCTGGGGGTCGGCGTGCAGATCGGGCCGTACGCGATCATCGGCAAGAACGCCGTCATCGGGGATCGCTCGACGATCGGTCCGCACGCGGTGATCGACGGCTGGACCCTGATCGGCGACGACTGCCAGGTCTATCCCTCGGCGGTCATCGGTACCGATCCCCAGGATCTCAAGTTCGATGGCGCACGGAGCTTCGTGGAGATCGGCAACGGCAACGTGATCCGCGAGTTCGTCACCATCAACCGCGCCACCGAGGAGGACGGCGTCACCCGCGTGGGCGACGACAACCTGCTCATGGCCTACGTGCACGTGGCGCACAACTGCACGATCGGCAGCCAGGTCATCCTGGCCAACGCGGTCAACCTGGCCGGGCACGTGTTGATCGACGACTACGCGATCGTCGGTGGCGTGACCCCGGTGCACCAGTTCGTGCACATCGGCCGCCACGCCTTCATCGGCGGCGGCTCGCGGGTGCCGCAGGATGTGCCGCCGTTCATCCGCTGTGCCGGCAATCCGCCGCGTGTCGGGGGGCTCAACTCGGTCGGGCTCAAGCGTCGTGGATTTCCCGAGCACGTCATGACCGAGCTGAAGCGCGCCTATCGCCTCGTCTACCGTTCCGACCTGAACGTCACCCAGGCGCTGGCGCGCATGCGCGACGAGCTCGAGCCGCTCAGCGAGGTCATGGAGTTCATCGAGTTCATCGCCGCCTCCGAGCGCGGCATCATCAAGTAGGACGCAGTGGCGGGCGTCCGCGACAGGGTGCGGGTCGGCGTCGTCGGGGTCGGACACCTCGGTGGCCACCATGCCCGCTTGCTGGCGGCATCGCCGGCAGCGCATCTGGTCGCCGTGCACGACCTGGACGGCGCACGCGCGCACGAGGTCGCCGGGCAGTCCGGCACACGCGCGGCGGCGACGCTCGGCGAGCTCCTCGATGCGGTCGACGCGGTCACCATCGCCGTCCCGACGAGCTGTCACCGCGAGGTCGCCGAGGCGGCGATCGCCGCCGGCCGCGCGGTCCTGGTCGAGAAGCCGCTGGCCGCCGCCACGGGCGACGCGGCGGCGATCGTCGAGGCCGCCCGGCGGGCCGGCGTGCCGCTCATGGTCGGCCACGTCGAGCGCTGGAACGGCGCCTTCCGCGCCCTCGCCCCACGGCTGGGCCGCGCCCGCTTCGTCGAGGCACATCGCCTGGCGAGCTTCCCCGGTCGCGGACTCGACGTCGACGTCA
>JASFRE010000044.1:0-14215 GCA_050115055.1 Candidatus Eiseniibacteriota bacterium
GGGCTTCCGCCGGCTGGCCGCCGTGGGGCCCGGCGCGACCGCCGACAGCGCCGCCGCCTGGCCGGCGCCGGCCGACGCGGCCCTGATCTCGGGGCTGTCGCGCGATGGCCGGGGCGCCCTCGCACGTGGGCTCCGTTGCCTGGACCTCGGGCTGGTCGACGCCGCGCGGCGCGATCTACGCGCCGTCGAGCGCGAGGTGGAGCACGACCCCGACGCCATGCTGCGCCTGGCCGGCGCCTACATGGCGCGGGGCGTCTACGACCGTGCCGTCTCGTGCGGCTGGGACGCGCGCCAGCGCTGGCTCGGTACGCCGCACGAGGCGCTGGCGCTGCGTGCCCTCTATCCGATCGCCTTCGCCGAGCGGGTGCTCGTCGAGGCCGCCGAACGCGACGTCGATCCGTTGCTCGTCATGGCGCTCATGCGCCGCGAGAGCCGTTTCGACCCCGCCGCCCGCTCGCACGCCAATGCGCACGGGCTCATGCAGCTGATGCCGTACACGGCCAAGGACGTGGCGCGGCGGCTCGGCACCCGACGACCGAGCCGCGCCGACCTCTTCCGGCCGGAGGTCAATCTGAAGCTCGGGATCTGGTACCTGGCGTCGGTCCTGCGCGAGACCGGCAACCGGGCCGATCACGCTCTCGCCGCCTACAACGCCGGACCGCGCCGGGTCGCACGCTGGCGGGCGCTGAGCGGTGGGTCCGATCCGGATCTGTTCATCGAGCTGATCGGCTTTCGCGAGACGCGCAACTACGTGCGCAAGGTGCTGAACGACTTCTTCTACTACCAGGCGATCGATGCCGATCCGGCGTGGCCCCCCGAGGAGACCACGACCGACACGGCCGGCGATCACGAGCGTTGAGAGTCGAGCGGCCGGCACCCGAGGGTCCGGCGGCTGGGAGAGAGACCATGCAGGCGAATCTGGTCGAGTTCGCGGTACGCACGCGGGAGGGCGGCCGCCGGCTGACCTTCGCCGAGACCGACCGGGCACCGATCGGCGAGGCACTGGCGCTGCTCATCGAGGATCCGGGCAGCGAGAGCCCGCTGTGGCCGGCGGCGGTGAAGGCGTTCGGTCGCATCTGGTCAGGCTACAAGTCGTACGAGCCGATCATGGAGGTCGAGTCGTTGCTCGAGCACACCCTGCCGTCGCTCATCGGCGACGAGCAGCTCGTGGTGGCGGCCGCGCACTGGACCGGCCACGAGCTGCACGCCTGGGCGCTGCCGGCGGCGCTGGTCCTCGTGCACCGTGCCGAGCGGCTCTACGTGCTCGACGAGGACGGCTTCGCGCCCGTCGAGCCCGACGGCAACCTGCGCGGCGGCATGCAGGGTGGCGGCCTGCGGCGCGACAGCCTGCGGCTCGCTCCCGGCGATCGCTTCGTGCTGATCGACCGCCGGCTGGGCGCACGGATCGGCCTGTGGCGCTTCAATCAGGCGCTCCATGCCCGGCATCTGGCCAGCGCCATGTCGGAGTTCGTGCCGAGCAGCGCCGAGCAGCCGCTGATCCTCGGCCAGGTCGACCTCGAGGTGGCGCTCGCGGAGCGACCGCGCCCCGAACGCCACACCGGTGCGAGCGTCGAGGTCGGCGAGGCGACGCGCCGGCGGCAGCACCCGGCACCGGCGGCGACTGCGGTTCCGCCGGAGGCCCGCCAGCCGCTCGCGGTCGGGGCGGCCGGGGTCAGGGCGGCGTCGGCCGTGCGCGCCGGCGACACGGCCGCCGCCAGGGCAACCGCCGGGCGGGCGCTCGCGCCGTCGGGGCCCGCCGGACCGACGCCAGACGACGCGGCTTCCGAGGCGACCGACGCCACCCCGACCGACACTCCCGCGGGCACGGTGGTGGAGCCGGCGGCGACCGCCCCGGAGCGCGTGGCGCCGGTCGTGCCCGCCGTGACCGTCGGAGCCGATCGGTCGGCGAGCGCCGCCGTGCCGGGTGCCGCGCCACCGGGCGAGCGCGGCCGCGAGGGCCGGCGATCACCGCTCGTCTTCACGGACGAGATCGAGCCTGCGCAGCCGGCTGCTGCCGACCAGGACGCCGCGGCAGCGGCGTCGCCGCGCCCACGCCCCACGGCAGCGTCCCGGTCCAGCCGGCGCGCCACCGCCGCGCGCATCCAGGGCTCCCTGTTCGGGGCCGCGGCGACGCCGGATCGCGGAACGGCGGGCGGCCCGGCCGCTGACGCCGGCGGGCCGCCCGACGGACAGCGCGGGCGGCGGACCGCCAGGGAGCGCGCCACCACCACCGGCGCCGGCTCGCGGGACCTCTTCGTGCGCGGCGTGACCTGGACGCTCCTGGCCGTGGCGGTGGTGGTCACGCTCGCCGCCGTCATCATCACGGTGCGCCTCATCCGCCCCACACCCGGTCCCGAGCTCGGTCCCGAGGACCTGCCGATCGCCGACGGGCAGGCGTCCGCCACCCCGACCGCCGACACCGGCCGCCTGCCCGAGATCGAGCTACCGCAGCTCGAGTTCTTCCGGGGGGCGACCTGGGCACGCCAGCTGCCGGCAGCCATCACCTCGTCGCCGCTGCTGGTCGACGAGCAGGTGATCTTCGGCTGCCGCGACGGTCACCTCTATGCCCTCGGGATCACCGACGGCGCCACACGCTGGGAGCGCAAGCTCGGCTCCGGCATCGGCTCGTCGCCGGTCCGCTTCGGAGATCGCGTCATCGTCGGGACCTATGACGGGAACGTGATCGCGGTCGATCATCGCAACGGCGAGCAGCTGTGGAAGTACGAGACCGGCGGGCGCATCGTCTCGTCGCCGACCCTGGCCGGCGAGGGCACGGTGGTCATCGGTTCGAACGACAACACCCTCTACGGCCTTGCCGCCGCCGATGGCGGCCTGCGCTGGAAGGTCCAGACCGGTGGCGATATCTGGGCCTCGCCGGCGGCCGGCGAGGGCCGCATCGTCACCGGATCCAAGGACGGCTTGATCTATTGCGTCGACGGCTCGACCGGCCATGTGCTCTGGACTCGCAAGACCGGCGACGCCATCTACTCCTCGGCCGCAATCCTCAGCCAGCGAGCCGCCCTCGGCTCGAGCGACGGCACGGTCTACGCCGTGTCGCTGCTCGACGGCACCGTGCTCTGGTCCCGCCAGACCGGTCACCCGGTCAACGGCTCGGTGGCGAGCACCGGCGATGCCTTCGTGGTCGGCAACGACGCCGGCAAGCTCCTCTGCCTCGAGGCGACCGATGGCACCATCCGCTGGTCGGTCGACACGTCCGCCGCCATCAAGTCGCGGCCGCGCGTGATCGACGAGCACGTCTGGGTGACCGGCTACGACCGCATGCTGCACGTCTACGACGTCGCGAACGGCGAGGAGCGCTGGAGCTTCAAGGCTGACGGGCATCTCTTCTCGAGTCCCGCGGTGGTCGGACGCACGGCGTTCTTCGGCTCGATGGGCAAGACGTTCTACGCCTCGACCTGGCAGCTCGAGGAGGACATCGTGGCCACCCCGGTGAGCGCCAGCAGGGACTGATGGCGCTCGCCGGAGCGGCGGGGCGCATGCAGGGCACCCCGCCGCGGCGCCTGCGGACCTCCGCGCAGCGCGCGTAACGAACGCCACGCCAAGTCGTTGTGAGCGGGTGGTGGGCAGGTTACGGCCACCTGCGGTTGCAACTTTGGAGCTTTCTCTGCTAGCCTCTTGTATTAGCCTTCGAGTGCTCGCAGGGTGAGCGATGCACCTCGAGGGCGACTTTTTTTGCGCAGGCCGGTTTCGATCGCGGGGACCGGGACGCATCCGATCGAGAGCGCCGGTCGCGTCCAGGAGCGTTCCGGCCACGTCGATCGGCCATCGATCCCGGACACGGGGAGGTCCTTGTACGATGAGCATCGTCGAGCGCGCCATCGGCAAACTCTTCGGCGGCACCAAGCACGAGCGAGATCGGAAGCGAATGCTCCCGATCGTCGACTCGATCAACGGTGTCTACGAGGAGCTCGCCGCGCTCAGCGACGAGGCACTGCGGGCCAAGACCGACGCGTTTCGCCAGCGGCTCCAGGACGGCGAGGGCATCGACGAGCTGCTGCCCGAGGCGTATGCCGTGGTCAAGGACGCCTGCCGCCGGCACCGCGGGCGCACCTGGAAGGTCTGTGAGATCGAGACCGGCTGGGACATGGTGCCCTTCGACGTGCAGCTCATGGGCGCCATCGCCCTCCACGAGGGCAAGATCGCCGAGATGGCCACCGGCGAGGGCAAGACCCTGGTCGCGGTCATGCCGCTCTACCTGAACGCCCTCTCCGGCCGGGGCGTGCACCTGGTCACGGTCAATGACTACCTGGCGCGGCGTGACTCGGAGTGGATGGGGCAGATCCTGCGTTTCCTCGGTCTCACGGTCGGGGTCATCCAGCACGACATGACGCCGGCCGAGCGCCGCGAGGCCTACGCCTGCGACGTGGTCTATGGCACCAACAACGAGTTCGGCTTCGATTACCTGCGTGACAACATGGCGGTCCGGCTCGAGGACCGCGTCCAGCGTGGCCATCACTACGTCATCGTCGATGAGGTCGACTCGGTGCTGATCGACGAGGCCCGGACGCCGCTCATCATCTCCGGTCCCGTCCAGCAGTCCGACGAGCAGTATACGACGCTCAAGCCGCTCGTCGAGCGCGTGGTG
This sequence comes from Candidatus Eiseniibacteriota bacterium, assembly GCA_050115055.1. Classification (GTDB taxonomy): domain Bacteria; phylum Eisenbacteria; class RBG-16-71-46; order CAVPCR01; family CBDCWB01; genus JASFRE01. The sequence continues at coordinate 4,607 of JASFRE010000044.1, forward strand.
CGCTCGCAGACCCGCCAGGTGAACGACATCATGGCGGAGGTCGAGAAGCTCCGCCGGCAGCTCGAGCACCTTGGCGACCGAGGCAACGGGGCGGACGGCGAGGGGGAGCAGGGTGGCGGCCGGCGGGGCAAGCGGGGCGAACGTGGCCGGGGCCGTGCAGGCGCCGATCCGGCCGCTGACGACGCGGAAGAGGAGTCGCTGTCGCCTGGAGATCTCGAGTCCGAGATCGGCTTCAAGCTGGTGCTCGTGCAACGCGGCTCGCCCAAGAACCGTCGGCTCCTCAAGCTCTATGCCGATCACCCGTCGATGAAGAAGCTCGCGCAGCGCGCCGAGGGCGAGATCCTGCGCGACAAGCAGATGCACGAGGTCGACGAACAGCTCTACTTCATCATCGACGAGAAGAACCACGTGACCGACCTCTCCGAGCAGGGTCGCGAGCTGCTGGCGCCGCAGGACCGCGAGTTCTTCGTGATGCCCGACCTGGCCGTCGACCTGGATCACATCGATCACGACGAGTCGCTGTCGCCTGAGGAGCGCATCCAGAAGCGCGACGCCCTCTACCGGACCTACGCCGAGCGCTCCGACCGCATCCACGCCGTCCACCAGTTGCTGCGCGCCTACGCCCTCTACGAGCGCGACGACGAGTACGTGGTCCAGGACGGCAAGGTGGTGATCGTCGACGAGTTCACCGGCCGCATGATGCCGGGACGCCGCTTCTCGGACGGCCTGCACCAGGCGCTCGAGGCCAAGGAGAGCGTCAAGGTGGGCGACGAGATGCAGACCTTCGCCACCATCACGCTCCAGAACTACTTCCGTCTCTACGACAAGCTCGCCGGCATGACCGGCACCGCCGAGACCGAGGCGTCCGAGTTTTTCGAGATCTACGGGCTCGACGTCGTCGTCATCCCGACGAACCAGCCGGTGCGACGCGTCGACTACGATGATGTCATCTTCAAGACGCGGCGTGAGAAGTACAACGCGCTGATCGAGGAGATCGAGGCGCTGCAGGAGGAGGGACGGCCGGTCCTCGTCGGTACGGTCTCGGTCGAGGTGTCGGAGACGCTGGCGCGCATGCTGAAGCGGAAGGGCATCAAGCACGACGTCCTGAACGCCAAGAACCACCAGCGCGAGGCCGAGATCGTCTCGAACGCCGGGCAACCGGGGACGGTCACGATCGCCACCAACATGGCCGGTCGCGGCACCGACATCAAGCTGGGCCCGGGGGTGGTCCGGGGCGAGCACTGCGTCATCCGCTGCGACCTGCCACTCGAGGCCTGCGGCGCCACCGAGTCAAAGAAGCAGTGCGAGGAGGACATGCCCTGCGGCCTGGCGATCATCGGCACCGAGCGCCACGAGTCACGGCGCATCGACCGCCAGCTGCGCGGGCGCGCCGGGCGCCAGGGCGATCCGGGCTCATCGCGCTTCTTCCTGTCGCTCGAGGACGATCTCATGCGGCTGTTCGCTCCCGAGCGACTGGCCGGCATGATGGAGAAGCTCGGCGTGCAGGACGGCGAGGTGATCGAGCACCCCTGGGTCACCAAGTCGATCGAGCGCGCCCAGAAGCGGGTCGAGGGACACAACTTCGAGATCCGCAAGCGCCTCCTCGAGTACGACAACGTCATGAACCAGCACCGCGAGGTGATCTACACGCGGCGTCTGGCGGCGCTCCAGGGCGATGATCTGCGCGACGAGATCCTCGCCATGCTCGAGGAGGGGGTCGAGGCGCTCTGCCGGGAGCACGCCGATCCGGAGATGCACCCCGACGCGTGGGATCTGGCCGGGCTGCGGCAGCAGCTCGAGATGCTGCTCCTGGCACCGGTCGAGCTGCCCGCGCTCGAGGGGCGTGACCGCTTCGAGGCGCTGCTCGAGGCGGCGCGATCGGCCGCCCACGCCGCCTACGAGACCAAGGAGTCGCAGTACACCCCCGACCTGATGCGCCAGGTCGAGCGCTACATCCTGCTCCGGGTCATCGACGAGGCGTGGCGCGACCACCTCTACGAGGTGGACCAGCTGCGGTCGGGCATCGGCTGGCAGTCGATCGCCGGCAAGGACCCGCTCATCGAGTACAAGAAGGAGGCCTTCCGGCTCTTCGACGAGCTCCTGACCAACATCCACAAGGAGACCGTGCAGAAGCTCTTCCGCACCAGCCTGGTCGAGGAGCCGACCGCCCCCGGCCGGCCGGCCCCACAGCAGGTCGCCGCCCGGCACGAGGCGGTCAGCGCCTTCGCTGGCGCCGGTGCGCCGGCCGGCAGCGGCACGTCGGGGGTCGGTGGAGTGGCGGGAGCCAGCGCTCGCGAGACACCGGCGCTGCCCGGTGGCAGCCGCCGTCAGCCGGTTCGGCGCGAGGGCACGAAGGTCGGCCGCAATGACCCGTGCCCCTGCGGGAGCGGCAAGAAGTACAAGAAGTGTTGCATGAGCAGAAACGCATAAGCGCATATTTAGCAATAGGTTAGAAATCGTCTTGCCCTCGTCGCACATCTCGCTGATTCTCTGGGCGCCGTCGGCCGATCCAACTGGCGGGGGCAGGGAGGAGAGCGGCGGAGCAGCCGGGCGCTTGGCGCCAGCAGCGGCGGACCGGACGGAGAGCGTCCGGCGCATGGACGGAGACCGTGAGGAGCAGCGATGCACGACCCCACCGGTGATGTGGTCCTCTTCATCGTGCAGCAGATCCGCGCCTACATGAATGGCGACGCCCGGGCGCTCGAGGACCTGAGCGACTGGCTGGAGTCCGGCGAGTTCGACGTCACGGCGGTCCACTCCGCGCTGCAGTTCATCCTGCAGATCCTGGAGCCGTACTGCGCGGGGACCTTCGTCGAGAAGGGATCCCACCGCAAGATCCACAATCGCATTCTCGACACGGCCGAGCGCTCGGTGCTCAGTCGCGAGGCCTATGGTCACCTGCTCGAGCTGCGCGATCGCGGCGATCTCGACGATCTGCAGCTCGAGATGATCCTGAACCAGGTCGTCGGCACCCAGACCGAGACGGTGGGACTCGACGACATCAAGCGGATCATCAACTTCGTGCTGTTCGTCTCGCCGGACGGCGAGAGCCAGGGTTACCTGCCGCAGAGCGGCGAGGATGATCTACCACTGACCCACTAGGCGCAGTCCAAGCTGGACGCGTGGAACGACTGTCAGGGAGGGCGAGCTCGATGCCGAAGGCGCTGGTCATCGTCGAGTCACCGACCAAGGCCAAGGCGATCACCAAGTTCCTGGGGAAGGACTACGAGGTGGTCGCCTCGGGTGGTCACGTCATGGACCTACCGAAGTCCAAGCTCGGCGTCGACATCGACAATGGCTTCGCGCCCGACTACCGGGCGATCCGCGGCAAGGGCAAGGTCTTGAAGGAGATGCGCACGCGTGCCCGGCGCCTGGGGACCGTCTACCTGGCTCCCGACCCGGACCGCGAGGGCGAGGCCATCGCCTGGCACCTGAAGCAGCAGATCGGCAACGGCAAGGTGGCGTTTCGCCGCCTCGCCTTCTACGAGGTCACGAAGAAGGCGGTGCAGAGCGCGCTCGAGGACTCGCGCGACGTCGACATGAACATGGTTGATGCGCAGCAGGCGCGGCGCGTGATGGACCGGCTCGTCGGCTACCAGGTCAGCCCGCTCCTCTGGAAGACGATCCGCTACGGCCTGTCGGCCGGTCGTGTCCAGACGGTGGCGCTCCGCATGATCGTCGAGCGCGAGAAGGAGATCCGCGCCTTCGTGCCGGTCGAGTACTGGTCGATCACCTGTCTGTTCGCGACCACGGCCGGTGAGACCTTCGTTGCCAAGCTGGTGAAGGTCGAGGGCGAGAACCCGGAGATCCCCGACGAGGCGGCGGCCACCGCCATCGTCGCCCGGATCGAGAGCGGCGAGGCGCGGGTCGCGACGGTGGCGCGCAAGGAGAAGCGGCGCCGCCCCAACGCGCCATTCATGACCTCGACCCTGCAACAGGAGGCCTTCCAGCGTCTGCGCTTTTCCGCGAAGAAGACCATGATGGTCGCCCAGCAGCTCTACGAGGGCATCAACCTGCCGGACGAGGGCACGGTCGGTCTGATCTCGTACATGCGAACCGACTCGACCCGCATCAACGCCGACGCCCTGGCCGCGGTGCGCGACTGGATCGGCACCCAGTGCGGCGACCGCTACCTGCCGGAATCGCCCAATCTCTACACCCGGCGCGGCCAGAAGACGCAGGACGCCCACGAGGCGATCCGGCCGACCGACGTCGGTCGCCTGCCGGATCGCATCGCCCGGAGCCTGAGCGCCGACCAGCTCAAGCTCTACCGGCTGATCTGGAATCGCTTCGTGGCCAGCCAGATGACGCCGGCGGTCTACGACGTGACGACGATCGAGGTCGCCATCGACGGGTTGACCCTGCGGGCGACCGGTTCGATCGAGAAGTTCGACGGTTTCCTCAAGATCTACGGGCGGCCGGCTCGCAAGAAGGACGCGTCCGGCAGCGACGACGACGCCGACACCAACCTGCCCGAGGTGAACGAGGGCGACCGGCTCGAGAACCGCGAGACGAACCCCAAGCAGCACTTCACCGAGCCGCCACCGCGCTACACGGAGGCGACGCTCGTCAAGGCGCTCGAGGCCAACGGCATCGGCCGTCCGTCGACCTATGCGACCATCATGTCGACCATCATGACCCGGGACTACGTCCAGAAGGAACGCGGCGCACTGCGCGCCTCCGACCTGGGCATCACGGTGATCGATCTCCTGCTCGAGAACTTCCCGGACGTCTTCGAGATCGAGTTCACCGCCCGCATGGAGGGCGAGCTGGATCGGGTCGAGTCGGGTGATGACGAGTGGGTGCGCGTCGTCCGCGACTTCTACACGCCCTTCTCGACCGACCTGAAGCGCGCCGAGGACCGCATGGCCGAGCTCCGCAAGAGCGTACAGGTCGAGTCCGACATCGTCTGCGATCAGTGCGGCCAGAAGATGGTCAAGAAGTTCGGGCGTAACGGTCCCTTCCTCGCCTGTCCCGGCTACCCGGAGTGCAAGAACACCCGTCCCCTGGAGGGGGAGGAGCCGCCACAGGAGACCGGCGAGGTCTGCGACAAGTGCGGCCAGCCGATGGTCGTCAAGATCGGACGCTTCGGGCGCTTCCTCGCCTGTTCCGGCTACCCGGAATGCAAGAACACCGCCTCGATCAAGGTCGGGGTCGCTTGTCCCGAGGAAGGCTGCTCCGGCCAGATCGTCGAGAAGCGCTCGCGTCGCGGCAAGATGTTCTACGGCTGCGACCGTTACCCGGACTGCACCTTCGCCCTCTGGCAGCGACCGGTGGCACGCGCCTGCCCCGAGTGCGGGCACCCGTTCATGGTCTACAAGGAGACCAAGGCGCGCGGCCCCCACCTCTATTGCACGAGCTGCAAGGGCACCGCCGATCTCGAGGAGTCCGACGAGGCATCGGCCGCGACCGGCTAGCGCCGCGGGCGGGCGGCTGGGCGGGGCGGGGCGTCGACGTGGCGGACGTCCCGCGGGCTCCGGCGCGGGCGGGGGTCGGAGAGAGCGCTCCCGGGGTCACGAGGCCGCCCGCGCAGGTCGCCCGCCGGACGCCCGTGACGCCGCCGCCGTCGAGGCTCCGCGGAGAGAAATCGTCCGGTTGGTCGGGAGGCACCTCGGATCGATACGGTGAAGAGGTGCCTTGGCGCCACATACGACCGAACCCCGTGGGGGGCTCGCCGGCTGCCTGGCCGTCGCGTTCCCGACCTGCCCCCAAGACCTGGACCGAGGCAGGAGACAGGATGTCACGAGCCGAGGTGCTGATCATCGGCGGCGGCCTGGCCGGCTCCGAGGCCGCCTGGCAGGCGGCCGAGCGCGGCGTGACGGTCGAGCTCCGGGAGATGCGCCCGGCCCGCATGACGCCGGCGCATCGCGGGGCTGGCCTGGCGGAGCTCGTCTGCTCCAACTCGTTCAAGTCCGAGGTCGAGACCACCGGCAGCGGACTCCTGAAGCGCGAGCTGCGTGCGCTCGGCGGGCTCCTGGTCGAGCTCGCCGCGGCGGCGCGGGTCCCGGCCGGCACCGCCCTGGCCGTGGATCGCGAGCGTTTCTCGGCTGCCGTCGAGGCGCGGCTCACCGCGCACCCCCGCATCCGGCTGGTGCGTGAGGAGGTTGCCGAGCTGCCCGGGGACCGGCCGGTCCTCGTGGCCACCGGGCCCCTCACCTCCGACGCCCTGGCCGCGAACCTGGCCGCGCGCCTCGGCACGGCGTCGCTCTTCTTCTTCGACGCCATCGCACCGATCGTCGACGCCGACACGATCGATCGGGAGCGCGTGTTCGCGCAGTCGCGCTACGGACACGGGGACGACTACCTGAACTGCTTCCTCGACCGCGCGACCTACCTCGAGCTGCGCGAGGCGCTGGTGCATGCGGAGCGCGCACCGCTGGCGCACTTCGATCGCGAGCTGCTCTTCGAGGCCTGCCTGCCGGTCGAGGAGCTGGCCGAGCGGGGCGAGCTGACGCTCGCCTTCGGCCCCCTGCGACCGGTGGGGCTGGTCGACCCCCGCACCGGGCGGCGACCGTTCGCCGCAGTCCAGCTCCGGGCCGAAAACCAGGCACGGACGATGTTCGGCCTGGTCGGTTTCCAGACGCGCCTCCGTCACGGCGAGCAGCTGCGCATCTTCCGGCGCATCCCGGGGCTCGAGCAGGCGCAGTTCCTGCGCCTGGGCTCGATGCATCGCAATGCATTCGTCGACGCACCACGCCTGCTCGGTGCGGATCTGTGCGTGCGCGGTTCCGATCGTCTCCTGATCGCGGGTCAGCTGACCGGCGCCGAGGGCTACGTCGAAGCGCAGTCGACCGGCTTCGTCGCCGGTGTTAACCTGGCGCGTGTGGCGCGCGGCGAGCCACCGTGCAGCCTGCCGCCGGAGACGGCGATCGGTGCCCTGTGCCGTCACCTGGCGACGGCGCCGGTGCGTCCTTTCCAGCCCATGAACTTCAACTTCGGTCTGCTGCCGCCCCTCGACGGCGGCCGCGGCGGGCGCCGGGCCCGCAAGCAGGCCCAGGTCGAGCGCGCCGCGGCGGCGCTCGATGGAGCGATCGCGAGCGCGCCCGACTGGCGTGTCGCGGAAGTCGCGGCGGCACCGGCACGCTCGTCGGAGGATGGATGACGGACGTCGAGCGGCGACGATCGTGGGGGCAGGTTGCCACCGGCACCGTGGTGCTCACCGCCGTCGTGCTCGTCGGCCTGGTGTCGGGCTGCGCCCGGCGCCCGTCCGGACCGACGGACGGTAGCGGCGTGACGTCGCGGGGCGACGGCACGGCCCGGGGGCCTCTGGTACCGATCCATCGCCACGCGGAGGATCTCTCCGACGCGGACCACCGCAAGCTGCACGTGCGCCTGATCGTGCCCGTCACGGCCAGCGATGCGGCGATCGACGAACTCATCCGGCGCGAGGTTCGGGAGATCATGGCCGCGGAGGGCGGCGACCGGGCGCGCGACGGCGACGATGCGCCGGGCACCGAGGTGTGGATCTCGATCTTCCTCGACGGCATGGACACCAACTCGGTCGCCTACGCCCTCGGCATCGCCAGGCCGGGGCGGCCCCTCGTCATCCAGCGACGCCAGTCGCTGCAGACCTATCGTTGAGCGTGGCACCGGTGCACGGGCGGCGCGGGAGGTACGGAGGTACGGACGCCATGGTCGAGCCCGACCGCAACGCCGCACCGCGCGATCCCGACCCGGCCGGCGCACCGGTGGACGGCGCGACCCCGATCCGTCGCCCGCGCACCGGCCGCTGGTGGCTCGGGGTCTGTGCCGGCTTCGCGCGGCGCTTCGCCGCACCGGTCTGGTTGGTGCGGCTGATCGGGGTGCTGAGCGCCGTGGTCACGGTCGGGCTGTCGGTGATTGCCTACCTGTTTCTCGCCGGGGTGCTGCCGGAGACGGATGGCGAGCCGGATGGTCCGCGGGATGGTCCGCGGGATGCGAGGTCAGCCACCGGGGGAGAGGCGGAATGCGGGCACTCGTCGACGAGTTCCTGACCTATCTCAGCGACCAGCGACGCTTCTCGCCACACACCGTGGCCTCCTACGCGCGCGACCTGGCGGGGTTCATCGACCAGACCGGCGCCCACCACGGACGGGAAGCCCGGCTCGACGATCTCACCCGCGATGCCGTGCGTGACTTCCTCCGGGCTCGCATCCGGAGCGGCCCACGCCGCGGCCAGCAATACGCGCCGCGCGCCGCCGCGCGACGACTGGCCGCCGTGCGCTCGTTCTGTGCTTACCTGGTGCGACGCGGCCTCCTCGAGCAGAACATCGCGCGTGACGTGCCGTCACCGCGGGTCGGCCGCACGCTGCCGCGCGTGGTGCCGGAAACCGCCCTGCTCGCCGCCCTCGAGTCGGTCGATGACGGGACGCCGCGCGGCATGCGCGATCGCGCCGTGCTGGAGCTGCTCTACGGCACCGGCATGCGCCTCGCCGAGCTCGTGGCGCTCGATGACGCCGACCTGCATGCCGCGCGCGGGGTGGTCCAGGTGCTCGGCAAGGGCGGTCGCGAGCGCGTCATGCCGCTCGGCCGGCAGGCCGCGGCGGCGATCGACGCCTACCGCGCCCGGCGTCAGGGGCCGGCCGCGGGACCGCTCTTCCGCGGCCGCCGCGGCGAGCGCCTGAGCCGGCGGACCGTGCAGCGCCTCGTCGCCCGCGCCCTCGCCGCCGCGGCGCGCGGCGCCCAGGTCAGCCCGCACGTCCTGCGCCACAGCTTCGCCACCCATCTCCTCGACCACGGCGCGCCACTGCGGGCGGTCCAGGAGCTTCTCGGTCACGCCTCGATCGCCTCGACGCAGGTCTACACCCACGTCAGCCTCGAGCGTCTGCGCGACAGCTACGACCGCGCGCACCCACGCTCGTAGCCCGCACCGGCCCTGGCAGGTCGGGACAGCCGGCGCTTGCGCCCTGCCACCGCCGTCACTAGACTCGGGCCGTTTTGCGTCGCCGGGGAACGACACGACGTGCCCACCGCCGGCCCCGGCGCCGCGCGGCATGAGCGCGCGCCGCGGGACGGGCTGCCCCGACCCCGCGCGGAGCGCATGGAGAACAGGTCGAGAGCCATGGCCAGAGATAGCGCCGTCCAGAACCGCCACCTCGTGACGCTCGCCGACTGGCAACGCGACGAGGTCGAGCACGTGCTCGCGCGCGCCGCCGAGCTGAAGGCCAGCTTCCAGCAGGAGGGACCCAGCGGCGAGCTGACCGGCAAGTCCCTCGCCATGATCTTCCACAAGCCGAGCCTCAGGACGCGTGTCAGCTTCGAGGTCGGCATGAACCAGCTCGGCGGCTCGGCGCTGTTCATCACCGATCGCGAGATCGGCATGCAGTCGCGCGAGCCGGTGCGCGACGTCGCACGGGTCCTCTCGGGCTACGTCGACGGCATCATGATCCGCACCTTCGATCACCAGCTGGTGCGGCGCATGGCGCAGATGGCCACCGTACCGGTCATCAACGGACTCGACGATCGGGTCCACCCGTGTCAGATCCTCGCCGACCTCCTGACCGTCCGTGAGGCCGGGCTGCCGCTCGACGGCATCGCCGTCGCCTACATCGGTGACGGCAACAACGTCGCTCAGTCGTGGATCAATGCGGCGGCGCTGTTCGAGCTCGACCTGCGCCTCGCCGTGCCGGA
>JASFRE010000045.1:0-14101 GCA_050115055.1 Candidatus Eiseniibacteriota bacterium
GTGATGGGGACAGCCGGGGTTCGGGCAGAAGGGGGGCGTGGCGGCCCCGGATGTCTTGCTCATGCCCCCCGCTCAGAGCAAGCACCGTGCTAGACACAGATGTCGGGGCACGATCTACGACGCGCTGCCCGCCGATGCACCGGTGCCGCTGTGCTAGAGTGAGAGGGACGCGACGCTGGAAGCGGCCGCGGCGACGCCCTCCGCGTCTGGTGGTGGCCGGTCCGGCGCGATCCGAGCACCTGGCGACCGGGGAGGAGCGGCATGGCTGAGATGGAGCGCTATCCGGCAGGGACCTTCTGCTGGGTCGACCTGGCGACCACCGATGCACGGGGCGCTGCTGACTTCTACACCCGCCTCTTCGGCTGGGATACCGTCGACCTGTCGGCGGATGGCGCCGGCGCCTACACGATGCTGGCGAGGAACGGGAAAAAGGTCTGCGCCCTGTTCGGCATGAATCCCGATCTCTGCGAACAGGGAGTCCCGGCCCACTGGCAGAGCTACATCTCGGTCGATGACGCCGAGGTCAGCTGCGCACGCCTCGCCGAGCTCGGCGGCGAGATCGTCCAGCCGGCCTTCGACGTGTCCGGTGTGGGCCGGATGGCGGTGGTCCGCGATCCGGCCGGCGCGGCGTTCGCGCTCTGGCAGCCCGGTCAGCACGTCGGTGCCCAGATCGTCAACGAGCCCGGCACGCTGTGCTGGAACGAACTTCACACGCCGCGTTCCGAGCAGGCGATCGCCTTCTATGGCGAGCTCTTCGGGTGGACGGCGCGGCGCTCGCAGGGGGCGGTGGCCGGTGTGCCCTCCGTCCAGTTCGTGCACGCAGACCGGCCGGCCGCCGGTCTGATCGAGATCCGCCCGGAGTGGGGCGAGATGCCGCCGATCTGGGCGGTCTACTTCGCGGTCGCCGATTGCGAGGCGACCCTGAGCTCCGTCGAGACGCTGGGCGGCCGGGTCGCCATGCCGCCGACCGAGGATCCGGGGCGCGGACGCTTCGCCTTCATCCAGGATCCGCAAGGGGCGTTCTTCGCGATCATCGAGCTCGTGCCCGCCAGCGTCTGAGCGGCGTCTGCCGCCCCGGGCGCGCATGACGATGCAGCATGACGATCACGGCGTCGTGATCGCGCCGCCGTGGTCACCGACAGCGTCACCAGCCACGGAGGCCCCAGTGTTTCAATCCTATGCGTTCCGTCGCTCGCTCCCGGTGCTCGCGGCGTGTCTCGTCTGGACCATGACCGGTCGCGTTCCCGGCCGGTGCGCCGCATCCACCGCTGCCGCGGAGGCGGTCTCGACGTCGCCCCACCGCGCTGCCGTCCGCTCGGAGGTGCTTCCGGATGCCGGCACCGTCGCCGGCGGCGACGCCGCCCGGGCGGTGTTCGACGCCCCATCCCGGCCCGCCGCCGGTGCCGGTGGTGCTCGTTTCCTGCGCGAGGGCTGGCCGGTGTCTCTCAACACGCCGGGCTCGGGCTTTCCCTACACGCCGACCCTCGCCGATGTCGACGCCGACGGCGCCGACGAGATCTTCCTGACCGGCGGTCATACCTTCGCACTGCGCGGTGACGGCAGCTTCATGCCGGGCTGGCCGACGACCGAGATGCTGAACATGGGGTACGGGACCAACGGCCAGAAGCCGGGACCGTCGGTCGCCGATCTCGAGGGTGATGGCGACACCGAGATCCTGTGGACGGAGCGCGATTGGTGGGCGGGCAGCTCCTACATGTGGTGCATGAACGGCAAGAACGCCGATGGTGCGAACGTCGGAGCGCTGCCGCAGCACGCGCCGGACCAGTCATCCAATGCGCTCGACACCCCGTTCGTGCTGGGGGATGTCGACGGCGACGGCGACCTGGAAGCCTGGTCGGCGCACACGCTCGGCAATACCTTCGTGCATTACCGGATCTCGGCCTTCGATCACCTCGGCGAGCGCCTGTTCACCGTCGACCTCGATCCGGCCGAGAACGTGCTCTCGCTCTACTACGGCGATGTGGATGGTGACGGCACGCGCGAGATGTTCGCCGTCTCCTGGCTCGAGCCGGACCTGTGGCTGCACGTCTTCACGGCCACCGGCGGCTCGCAGCCCGGCTACCCGCGCCTCCTCGACACGTTGACCTCCGGCTACCTGCCGGTCGGCCCGCCGGTCCCGGCGGACCTCGACGCTGACGGCGATCTCGAGATCCTGTTCGGTCATTGGGGTGGTGGCGCCTCCTACGCGCGTGCCAGTCACCATGACGGCACGCCGGTCGTCGGCTTCCCGCACCAGCTCGCCACCTCGAGCCAGCTCTTCTACGTCGGGCTCGGTGACATCACGGGGGACGGTGTTCCGGAGATCATCGCGTTCGACAATCACCTGGGCGGCGCCTACCGGGCCATCGCCATCGCTCTCGACAGCGGCCTCGCCGTACCGGGCTGGCCGTTCAGCGTGCCCGACTGGCCGAAGGGTTTCCCGACCGTGGTCGACATCGACGATGATGGTCTGCAGGAGGTCCTGATGGTCACCGACGGCGGTGAGCTCTACGCCGTCGCCAGCGACGGCCGGGTGGTGCCGGGCTACCCGGAGCAGATGGCGAGCGCCTCGATCTCGGGTGTCGCAGCCGGAGACATCGACGCCGACGGTCTCTACGAGCTGGTCACCGCCACCTGGGACGGCTGGGTCTATGCGTGGGAGACCGCCGGCGAGGTGCTGCCCGGGCGGGCCGACTGGCCGCTGCGTGGCGTGAACGCGCGCAACACCGGCGTCTTCGGGGACACCGGGACGACGACCGCTGTCGTGTCAGCGGGGAGCGCGATGCGACGTCCGGTCGTCGCCGTCTGCGCCAATCCGGTGTCGGCAAGCGCCACGTTCCGTTGCGAGGGCGTGACGGGTGGGGCGGTGCTCCAGATCTACGACGCGCGCGGTCGTTTCGTCGATCGCATCCCGACCGGGGGCGCGCCACGAGTCACGTGGCGGGCCGGCGGTGGGCGACCATCGGGCGTCTACTTCGCGCGTCTGGCAGATGGCGGCGTGGTGCAGCAAGTGCGATTCGTGCTCGCAAGGTGACGGGCGCGCCGCACGGGGCAGCGCCACGACCTCCCGTCAGTCGCCCGGGTCGGCGTCGAGGTCGGCCTCGGCGTCGGCGGGCTCCGCCGGTTCCGTGGCGCCCGTCGTCACCACGGCCTTCGAGGTCGACGGTGCTTCGGTGGCGATCGCGGCATCCGCCGACGGTGCCGGCCGTCGTTCCGCCGCGGCCGCGCCGGGCCGCAGGCGGGCAGCCTTCTTGCGCGCCGCCGCGCCCAGCATCGCCTTCTCCTCGCCGAAGGTCATGCCGATGATCTGGTCGCTGAATCGGTTGCAGAGCGGCGGTGGGTCCTGGCCGGTCCCGGCCTCGTTCATGGGGTCGTCCATGGCACAGCACCTTTCTCGTCGTCCGGGCCTTCACGTGCGGGGCGAGAGAGGGCGAGCTGTGGAGAAGCCGGGTGAAGACCCGCGGACGTTGCGCGATCGACCTGCAGCTGGTTCGACCTGCAAGCATGCCGTCGCGGGTTGATCGAATCACGTGAATCGACACTCCCATTGTAAGGGCTCGATCCGCGCGCAGTCAAGCTGCTGCGCGGTCGGGAGCGCTGCCCCGGAAGCGCTGCCCCCCCGGAAGCGCTGCCGCGGCGCGTGCGCATCCGTCCTACCGCTTGCGGCGGCTTGACGCTGATCCTCGCCGACGCCCATAATCGTCGTAGCCACGTGCCGGAGATCGCCTCTCTGCAGACCCTGGACCTCACGGCCACTCACGATGCGCCGCTTCGCGATCGTCATTGTCGTCAATCTGCTCGTCCTCGAGCTGCTGTCGTTCGCGGCGGTGCATGCTCTAGCCTGGGTGCGCCCCGATCTGCGTCTCGACCTCATGGTCCACTCCCAGTTCAGCTCGGTGACCGAGTCCTATCACCGGACCTATCTCGAGAAGGGCTTCGATCGCGACCTGGGATGGGACAACAGGCCCCTCGATCGCCGCACGTTGCAGGCGACACAGGGCGCACCGTGGACCGCGTCCTACGACGCCGCCGGCGCGCGCGAGGATTCCACCGACTGGCCGCGCGACACGGTGGCTACATACGGCGATTCATTCACGCACTGCGACGAGGTCGAGAACGAGGAGACCTGGCAGGTGTACCTCGAGGCACTGCTCGGGCAGGACGTGCTGAACTTCGGTGTCGGTGCCTACGGGGCCGACCAGGCGGTCCTCAAGTTCGCCCGTCACGTTGCCGCCGGGCGCGTGCTGCCGGTCACGGTGCTCGCGATCCACGAGGTCGACCTGAACCGGGCGGCGACCGGTTTCCGACCGTTCTACAACCGGTTCTCGGGCCTGCGTCTGACCTTCAAGCCGTCCTACCGCCCGGTGGGCACCGGGGTCGAGCGCATGCCCAATCCGTGGACCGACCCGTCCTGGTCGCTCGAGCGCCTCGAGATCATCGCTCGCGAGATGGCAGAGACGGACTACTGGGTCTGCCACCGGCTGTACGTGCGTCCGCGCTTTCCGCACCTGCTCGAGCTGCTGCGTGCGTTGGCGTTCGAGGGGCGGCAGTATTGCTGTCGCGTGCAGGGGATCGACTGCTCTGGCAATCTCTGGGATCGGCCGGAGGGGCATCGAGTGATGGCGGCGATCGTCGCGGACTTCGTCGCCACCGCCACGGCGGCCGGCACCCACCCGGTGCTGCTGCTCATCCCGCCGGTCAACAAGTGGAGGGAGGGGCGCGAGCCCCCGCGCTACACCGCCTTTCGCGATACCGTTCTCGGAACACGGTTTCCCACCCTGACCGTGGTGGATCTGTTCGACGCGCCGTTCGACGAGGCCCGTTTCAACGTGGTGCCGTTCGCGGGCCATGCATCGCCGTACGGCAACTCCGTCATCGCGCGGGAGCTGGCCGTCGCCATCCGACCGCTGGTCGAGGTGACCGGCGACCGCTGACCGGCGGACGGGACCCGTGGAGCCGGCGGCGCTGTATCTGTCTGCGTGCATCCGACGACCCACCAGCGCCCCGGGCGGCCGTCCGACCCCGCCACCGTGCCAGCGGCCGGGCGCCGGCCTGCCCCGCCGGCGGCGCGCGCGCCGCTGGCGCTCGGCGCCATGCTCCACCTGCTCGCGATCGTGACCCTGCCGGTGGCAGCTGCCGGTGGTGCGGCCGCTGCCCGGCCGGACGCGGTGCGGCTGGCCGGCGTCATCCGTGATGCCGAGTCGGGAGCGACGATCGCCGGGGTGCGGATCACCGCCGCGTCGCGACGCACCCATGCCGCGTCGGACGGCACCTTCGTGCTGCGCGTGCCCCCGCCACGCTCGGGGAGCATCGACCTCGAGCTGTCGCACGTCGCCTACGCACCACGGACGGTGGCCGTCGCGCTCGGCGCGGGCGACTTGGAGTCACTGGTCATCGAGCTCACGCCGCGCGCTCGCACCCTCGAGCCGATCGTCGTCACCGACGAGGCGATCGACCCCTCTCTACCGGTGCGGGCGATCCCGATCGCGCGGCGCGAGATCGGTGACCGCGCCGGTAACATCGCCAACGATCCGCTGCGCACCGTGCAGGCCGATGCGACCGCCGCCCCGGGCGGCATCGACTTCAACTCCGGGTTGTCGATCCGTGCCGCCGATCCTGACGAGCATCGGGTCTACCTGGACGGTTACCCGCTCGACCACAGCGCGCACGTCGGCGGCTTCGCCGAGATCGTCCCGGGTGACTTCATCGAGCGTGTCGACCTGATTCCCGGCGCGGCGCCGCTGCGCTATGCGGGCCAGCTCTCGGGGGTGATCCGTTTGACCCCGGCTGACGTCGAGCGCGACACGTACCTCTTCCGCTATGACATCACCTCGATGTCCGGCGGCCTGATGCGACAGCTCGGTCCCGCGACCACGCTCCTGGCCGCGGGTAAGGGCTCCTACTTCACGCTGCCGGTCTACCAGCAGATCGGTGTCGATCAGAAGTCCTTCTGGGACGTCTACGCCCGGCTGCGCCACCGCAGCACGGCCGGTTGGAGCGTGGCGACGACCGTGCTGGCGGCCCACGATACCGAGGACGGCGACCCGGTGGATGGGGTGACACCGCGTCGCGTGACGTCGTCGTGGCTCGTCGGCACGGCGTGGACGCTGCCGCGGGGCGCGTGGACCGTGCGTCTGAGGCCGTCCTTTAACCACTTGAGCCTGCGCGACGCCGTCACGGTGCGCGACGCGGCCAGGAGCCACCGGCTCGCACGGCTGTCGATCGCCGGCTCCGTCGAGCGTGAGCTCGGTCCCCTGCGCCTGGTGCTGGCCGGCGACGGCGGACTCGAGCGTCACCGCGGTCGCGGCCCGTCCGACACCTCGCCGGCCCTGCGCCTGTGGGCGGAGGGGCGCTGGTGGTTCGCGAAGGACCAGGCGCTCGTCGTCGGCGTCGGCGGCAGCCGTGAGCCCTGGACCGGTCGGATGGCGCCGGAGGCCTACGGCTCCTGGACCTGGACGGTGCCGGGACGTTTCCGGCTGGCGGCCGGCTGGCGCCGGTCGCACCAGACCCCGTTCCGGTACACCACGCGCCAGAGCTTCGCCTCGATCCCGATCGATGCCGGTGATCTCGAGCGCGCCCATGTCGGTGGCTGGCGGCAGGCGGATGCCGTCACCATGGACCAGCTGTCAGCCACGGTGGAGGTCGATCTCCCCGCAACCTGGGGGCTGGCGCTGGATGGCTACACCCGCCGCTACCGCGATCTCCTGGTCTGGAACTGGAACGACGACTTCACGATCGAGAACGTGCGGGGGGTGGGGGACGGCGCCGGTCGCGGCTACGAGATCCGGCTGCTGCGCCGTCCGGCTACAGGGCTCGCGGTGGAGCTGTCGCTGAGCCGAGCTGCCATCGAGAAGCGCGAGGGGACGTTGCCGGCACGTCGCGCCGGCGACCACGATCGCCAGACGGTATGGCGTCTGAAGCTCGCCTATCCGCTGACCCCGGGACTCACGCTGGCGCTCGGCTGGCAGGATCTCACGGGACGCCCGGCGACCGTCTTCGGGCGTATCACCGAGCCGCCGCCGGTCGAGCTCGTGAACGCCGAGCGCATGCCCCGCTACCAGCGCCTCGATCTCAAGCTGAGCTACCGCGTCACCCGGGGATCGAGCGAGACGCACCTGTTCATCGATCTCGTCAACCTGCTGAATCGCTCCAACCTGGCGACCCGCCTGGCGGTCCAGACGGCGCCGGGCTCCTACACCTCGGTGCCCTATGGCGGCGTCAAGCTGTTCCCGATCGTCGGCGTCAGCGCGCGCGTCTGGTGAGCCGGCGGCGGTGCGCCGGAGCGCGCGGTCCGGAGTGCCACGGGGGGAGTCGAGCCTCGCCGGCGGCGACGGCGATGGTGGCGTCGGCGAAGCGCGGGTCGGCGAAGCGCGGGTCGGCGATCCGGACCGGAACGCCGCGTTCAGCCGGTCGTCGGCTCGGGGGTCGAGCCGGAGGCGCGCGCGGCATCGATCATGCCGATCGCATCGGCGATGTGCGCCAGGCGGCGCTCGCAGTCCGGCTCGAGGCAGCCGCGGATCAGCCGCGCGATCGGCTCCGGCGCCGCGGTCAGGGCATGCCAGTCCGGCTCCCACCCCGCCATGATCGCCGCAGCGTAGTCGATGAGTGTCATGCCCCTGAAGAGTTGCAGTCCGGTGAGACACTCGTACAGGCAGCAGCCGAACGCCCAGATGTCGCTCCGGTGATCGACCGGCAGGCCGCGGACCTGCTCCGGGCTCATGTACCCGATGGTCCCCATGACGGAGCCGGAGGTCGTCAGGCGCTTGCCGGCGCTCCGCGTGGTGCCGGTCGGGTGGATGGCCTCGCCAGTGGGGCGCCGCATGACCTTGGCGATCCCGAAGTCGAGGATCTTCACCCCGTCGTCCCGGCTCACCATGATGTTGGCCGGTTTCAGATCCCGGTGCACCACGCCCCGTCGGTGGGCCGCATCGAGACCGACGGCGATCTGCCTGAAGAGGCGGAGCGCACGATCGAGGGGAAGCGGGCCGGCCTCGATGCAGCGGGCGAGGGTCTGGCCCTGGACGTACTCCATGGTGAAGAACTGCTCGCCGCCGGCGCTCTCGAAGGAGTAGATCGTCGCGATGTGCGGGTGATTCAGGGTGGCCAGGACGCGTGCCTCGCGCTCGAATCGTGCCACGGCGGTGGCGTGGTCGGTGACCCCGTCCGGGAGCTTCTTGAGCGCGACCTGGCGCCCCAGGCGGGGATCCATCGCCAGGTAGACCGTCCCCATGCCGCCGCCGATGACGCCGAGGATCGAGTAGATCCCGATGCGGCTCGGTGTGGCCCCCGGGCGCGTGCCGGCGCCGCCGGCCGGGTCCACCTGCATGGCGCCCTGCCCAACCGGGTGGCGAACGGCCTGGATCCCCACGCAGTCGATCATGCAGGAATGCAGGAGATACTCTTCCCGGTCCAGCGGCAGGGTGAAGTGATCGCAGTTGAGCTCAGAGAAGAAGACCTCGTTCGGTCCATCCGGCGTCTCGTCGAGGTAGCCGAGAAGCCGGTTCTGCCAGAGGACCGAGAGCGCGTCACTGCTCTCCCCGAAGTGCTGGGCTGCCTCGAGCCCGGCGAATGCCAGCGTCTCGGCGTCGAACCGGTCCTTTCCGAGGGTGGAGACGACGCTGCGCAGGTCGTCCACGAGTCCGCGCGCGTACTCGGAGTCGCCGGTGTAGACGTCATCGTAGCCCATGCGCGCCGCATCCGACGGCATGCCGCTCGAGGCGATGTGGTTGGCGCAGATCGCCAGCTGCTCGTTGCCGAAGGAACGCGCCACCTCGCGCACGCACTGGCGGATGGCCGGCTGTGGGACGTCGCGCCTGCCGGCGGCCCGCGCCTGCGCGACGACCTGGGAGAGCTTGTTGCCCAGGATCACGATGTCGCGGGGCAGCAGGCGCGTGTGCCGCAGGAGGTACTGGATCGTCGGTTCCTGGATGGACCGCCCGCGGTTCTCGATGAAGCCCGAGCCCAGCCAGTGATCGACCGTCGGGGGGCCGTCTCCGGCGTCGCGGATGAGCTCATCGGGCTCGAGACGGGCGATCTTCTGCTTCAGGAAGTACTCCGCGTTCGGGTACTCCCAGCCCAGGGACACGATGTGCGGCTCGCCGCGATAGCGATTCTGATGCTCGCTGCGCAGCACGGAGGCCAGCACGTGGTCGCGGACACAGACGATGACGTGCAGGCGGCCGCCGAAGTGCTGGTCGCGCAGGAAACGCATCGCCCGGAAGAAGAGCCCCTTCTGGCACTGCAGCCAGTACATGGGGGCGCTCGCGTACTCCTCGTCGACCGAGTCGATGAAGAAGTAGATCGGCGGCATGTCCGCGATGATGTCGTTGACGGTGGAGGAGAGCTCGGCCCACGCCGGATGATCGAAGTACCTGGAGAAGGCCCGCGCGGTGTGGTGCGCCTGCACGATGTCCGTGACCTGGCTGTAGACCGAGACCTCCCGGCGGCGGCGCGGAACGACCTCGGCCGGGTAGTCCTCCAGCTCCTCGCGCTGCGGCTCGGTCAGATACGGTGAGAGCTGACGGGCATGCAGGAGGTGCGTGACCAGCGAGCGCATGATCGCCGCGTACCAGAGTTGCATCCACTTCTCGGTCAGCTCGTTCTTGCCGAAGCACTGGCAGAACTTGACGATGTTGCTCGTCGATGGAAGATCCTGCTGCACCATGTCCGCGTACACCGACTCGTTGCCGGCCGCGGCGGCGCGCAGGCGCCGGAGGTAGACCGTCTTGCCCGAGCCCTTGGCGCCGACGATGACGCGTATCGAGAGATCATCCGGCCGGAGCCCGAGACCACCGTTGATGCCGGTCTGCTCGAACGTCACGAAGCCGTTCATCACCTCCTGGATGTCGGAGCGCGAACCGTCTGGATTGCCGAACGGAGTTCTCGAGACCATGGTGAACACCACCCGGGGTCGCGGCCATCGGCGCTCGATCCGTCGACCACGCAGACGCCTCGTCGTGGCGGCCGGCAGTCGGCACGGGCGTGCCAGGGATGCGTACCAGGGATGCGTGGCAGCGAGGATCGTAGCACCGACCGGTGATCGTGGGAACGTGCCGGTGATCGTACGCCGGGGAGTCATGGACCGGGCGCCGTCGCGTAGCCGGGCGCCGTCGCGTAGCTGGGCGCCGTCCCGTAGCCGGGCGCCGTCGCCGCCCCGGCGCGCGAGGCACCCGGGCGGTCGGTGCGGCGGCTCCGGGAGGCAGGGCCGCGGGGCCCCGACCGAGAGGTGACCCGGGCGGCAGGTGGTGGCCGGTCGAGAGAGCAGACGGGCCCGGCCACGCGGCGAGTGCGCATGACCGGGCCCGGAGGTGAGGGACCGTGGGCGACGCCACCCCGGTGGTGCCCGGGTCGCGGAGCGACCGACGGTGCCGACCGGGGCGGCGGAGGTCGCCGCGCGGGCTACTTCAGGATGACCATCTTCTGGCTGGTGCGCTGTCCACCGGACGCGAACCGCACGAGGTAGACACCGCTACCGACCTGGCGCCCGGCGTGGTCACGACCGTCCCAGCGGCGCTCGTGACGACCGGCGCCGACGTGACCGTCGACGAGCGTGCGCACCAGCGCACCGCGGGCGTCGTAGATCTCGAGCCGCACATTCCCGGCGTTTGCCAGGTCGAAGGCGATCGTGGTGCTCGGGTTGAACGGATTGGGGAAGATCCGGGCGAGGCGCGTGACCGACGGTACGCCGCCGGCCGGATCACTCGACGGCTCCTCGACCCCCGTGCTCACCGGCACCACCTCCACCGGCGGCCCGAGCGCGAACACGTCATCGATCACGTAGTCCTCGAACCCGATCACCGTCCCGGCACCGTCGACGACCGGCACCTGGTAGTGGAGCGCGATCGGCCCGTCGAGCGGGTCCGACTGCGCGGCGATGAGCTCGGTGGCGCTCACCGAGTAGACGAGTGCGAGGTCGGCCAGACCATCCGCGTTGGCGTCGCCGAACGCCTGCTCGAGCGGCGGCAGCGCCCCCTGCGTGTTGCCGACCCACGCCTGACCGGCGTCGATCTGCGTGGCGTCGACCACCTGCTCGGGCGGTGTCGAGCCGCCGGCAACGACCGTCGGGAGCACGACGGTGTAGCGATTCGTGCCGGTCTCGAATCCGGTCCCCACGGCATCGAAGCCGGTCGACGCCATCGCCATCCCGTGACGATCGTGCGGCACGCGAACCTCGATCTCGATCGGAGTCATGTTGTCCGACATGTCGATGCCGGTGTAGGTGATGGTGTAGATGCGGCCGTCACCGCCGCCCGCGCGCTCGGCGCGCAGCAGGAACTCGGCGTCGGCGGTGCCGTAGTCGGCCTCCTGGATGTCGTTCGGGAAGTCGCCATCGCCGGTGCCCTCGTCGGGCTCGTTGGACACGATGTCGGTCAGCTCGAACGTCGGGTTCGGATCGCAGATGTCCTCCACCATCACGGTGGCGACGATCTCGACCATCTTGTGGTTCGGCGGCCAGAGTACGGTGCGGTTGAGCTCGACGGTGATGGTCGGCGGGGTCGTGTCCTCGACCGTGACCGTTGCCGAGCACGTGCCGACGTTGCCGGCGTCGTCCATCGCCGTCCAGGTGACGACCGTGTCGCCGAGCGGGAAGAGATCCGGCGCGTCGTCGTCGAGCTCGACGCTCGGGTCGCAGACATCCGTCACCGACGCGGCTGCGAAGAAGGCGGTGAGCTGCGGGTCGTTGGCCGGCGTGCCGCCGTGCGACGAGCACTCGACCGTGATGTCGTCGGCGCAGGTCACGACGGGCGCCGTCGTGTCCTCGACCGTCACGTCCGCCATGCAGCTCGCCGTGTTGCCCTCGCCATCGGTGGCGGTGAAGGTCACGGTGGTGGTCGTGCCGACCGGGAAGAACGACGGCGAGTCGTCGGTGATCATCGGGTTCGGTGTGCAGACGTCGGTGGCGCTGACGCCGTCGAAGAAGACATCGAGCTGCGGGTCGTCGGCCGGCGTGCCACCGCCCGTCGAACACTCGACGGTGATGTCGTCCGGACAGGTGATGACGGGATCGGTCTCGTCGAACGAGCAGATGGCCGCGAAGGCGTCGAGCCGGCCGAAGCCGGTGTTGTTGTCAGGGCCGGGCGTGTCCATGTCGACGGCCGTCATGTTGAGGACGTCCGCCACCTCCGTCGGCGTCAGGGTGGGTTGTGCGTCGAGGAGGAGAGCGGCGATCGCGGCGACGTGCGGCGTCGCCGCCGAGGTGCCGAAGAACTGGCAATCGCCAGGATTCACCGCCGGACAGGTCCCCGATCCGAATCCGCCGACGCCGGTCACCGACACCCCGTCCACGCCGACGCCGTCGGGCTTCATGCGCGTCAGCTGGGCCGGGAAGAAGTGCTGGATCGGGCCCCGGCTCGAGAAGCTCTCGATCGTCGCCGGCGTGCCCTGGAAGGCGGCGCCGGCCGCGTAGACCTCGGTCTGGCGCGAGGCGCCGTTGATGCTGCCGGCCCGGATCAGGTACTCCCAGTTCTGCATGCCGGCGAAGCCGCGCAGATCGAAGAACACGGTCGGTGCCGAGCCGCCGCCGACGTAGTCGACGATGATGTGCGCGATCGTGCCGACCGGCGCGTTGAATGAGACCGACTCGTTCGGATCCTGCGAACCGTTCTGGGTGTTGGTCGAGCTGGCCAGCACGTTGCCGGCGTTGTCGACCACGTAGAGGTCGAGGTCGGTCCCGGACGAGCCGAACGGATCGGCCCACTGCAGGAAGAGCGAGTTCGACGTCGACCCGGTCACCGAGTTGCCGAGGCTCACCTGCAGCCGGTAATCGCCGCCGCCGAAATCGTGCGGCGCGGCGTAGGTGTTGGGACCGATCGTCACGTTCGTCGCCGTGCTGTTGTAGTTGTTCTCGTAGTGCTGGTTGGCACGATTACCGGCTGATGCGGTGTAGAAGACCCCGTTGGCCACCGCCACCTGCTTGGCGGCGGCGATCGGTCCGTCCTCGAAGAGCGGCTCGCCCGGCTTCGGCAGGTCGTCGGTGATGACCGTCATGCCCGGCGTCGTGGACAGCCCGACGATGGCGGCGACCATCCCGGCGGTGCCGGGATTGCCCGAGCAGAAGGCGAGGTCCGCACCTGGTGCCAGGTCCTGGATGATCTCGAGCATCGCCGTGCCCTCGTCGCCCGAGCCGGCACACTGCACGTCGACGCCGGCCGGCAGGTCGCCGAGCGCCTGCGAGGCGGCGATGTTGTCGACGCCGTCCGAGATGGCGCCGACCAGCTGCCCGGTACCGTCGACCCCGAGCAGGGCGCGCGCCATGTCGGCCTGGTGGACGGCGTCACCCTCGGAGTTCTGGGAGCCGACATCCGGATAGGTCGGGTGGATGGGCAGGATCGCGCGCACGTCGGCACGGTTCGCGACCGTCTCGATCTGATCGGCCGGGATCCAGGCGACGACGTAGCCGAACCCGGCGGCGCGAACCACCAGCTCGCCGCCGATCGAGGTGAAGTAGCCGGCGTCGAACGCCGCGTCGTCCTCGACCTCGAGCTCGACGCGCACGCGTGCCTGCGCGTCGATCTGCACCAGCTCGGTGCTCCAGGCCGGGGCGAGGGAGCGGCGGCCGGGAGCGAGCAGATCCTCGGCCTCGAGTCGGGCCAGCCGATCGCGCACGGCCGAGGTGATCTTGCTTTCCCAGGGTTCGAGTCCGGCCTTCATGGCCCGGACCTCGGACGGCGTGGCCAGCGGTAGCTCGGCAACGGGAACGCCGCGTTGCCGTGCTGCCTGGCGCATCGCCTCGGCCGCAGGCGAACGGGAGAGGTCGGCGGCGGCGGTCGCCGCGGTGACCAGGATCACGACCAGTGCCGAGATCGCGCTGGCGATGATCGAACGGGTCCTTCGGGAACGCGTCATTGGGGAACGATCTGGATGCATGGGTCCTCCAAGGAGACCTGCTGCACGAGGAGATCCGAGGGGGTGGGGGAGGCGGATCGGTGGACCAGGATGGGGGCGAACGGTCGTTGCGGGCGCGGCCGCGGCGATGACCGTCCGGGTACCGACGAACACAGCGTTGATACCACAGGCAGCCGACCGACACCAGCATCATCGGTCGCGAGTCAACCCGTGCGGGCCACCCGGGTCGGTACGAGCTCGAGATTCTCGTAAGGTG
>JASFRE010000046.1:0-14088 GCA_050115055.1 Candidatus Eiseniibacteriota bacterium
GGCGCGGCACGAGGAGCGCACCGGCGGTCAGGTAGACCGTGATCCACAGGATGTCCGAGGCGAGCGCCAGGTGGATGCGTTCGATGGCCCGCATGAAGGTGGTGATCGGCGCGTAGAGGCCCATCAGCACCACCGACACCGCCAGCACCCGCAGCAGATCGGCCGCCGGCAGGTAGGCCGGGGCGCTCACCAGCAGCACTGCGGACTCGGCGAGGACGAAGGTCGTCGTCGCGATCAGCATCGCCACGGCGAGCTGCACCTTCAGCATGAACCCGAGGTCCGAGCGCAGCTCGTCGCGCCGGCCGAGCTCCCAGCGGCGGGTGATCTCGGGCGAGGCGACCTGCAACGGCAGCGCCAGGAGCCGCTTCATGAGGAAGGTGAGGCGCTCGGCGACGTAGAAGATCGACACCAGCTCGAAGGGGACGAAGAGACTGATGAGCGCCTTGTCGGCGTAGCCCATGCAGATCCCGACCAGGCCGTTCAGCGCCGCCCCCGACCAGAAGGGCGCGATGTCGGGCAGGAGTCGCGGCGGCGCCTGCGGCCGGTCGGCGTCCGCCGTCGCCGACGCCTGGACCGCCAGCAGGCGCAGCAGCACCACGGCCGACACGATGCAGAACACCGTGCCCGACACCAGGCTGATCTCGAGCAACCGGACGAGCGACAGCTCGTGCCTGAGGAGCACGATGGCGAGGGTGATCAGTCCGATGTTCAGGTTCTCGAACAGCGCCGGATAGGACATGCGGCGCATGCCGTCGAAGCTGGCGTAGGTGACCTGGCGCAGCGCGGTGGCGATGAAGACGCCGGTGGCGAGCATGACGCTGGCAATGGCCGGCGGCGCGTCGTAGATGCGCGGCAGCACCAGCGGCAGGACGCGGCGCTCGGCCAGGAGCAGGAGCGTGGCCAGTCCGAGCACCAGGAGCCAGGCGAAGCGCACCAGCCGGCGGATGCGCTCGACGTCCTCGAGCGCATCGTACTTGGCGGTGAAGCGCAGGACCACCATCGGCAGCCCGATCTGCGCCAGCACCGAGATCAGCGCCCCGAGCGCCACGGTGGCGAAGTACTCGCCGAGCTCGGCCTGCGGCAACCACCGGGTCAGGAGCTTGACCTGGAGGAAGGACAGCGTCGTGTTGGCGGCGAAGGCCGCGGTCACCGCGGTGGTGTTGCGAGCGATCCGTGACAAGGGTGGCTTCCGTGTCCACGTCGTGCCCGGTCATGGGGCACGGCATCCGAGCGACCGCCGGCGGGGCGCGCGCCGCACACCGCCGCGAGCGCCGGTCACGGTAACGGATCGCCTGCCCCGTCACAAGGCGGATCGCGGCCCCGGTTGCCGTCGCCGCGCGTCCGGCGGCGCCGCGGTCTTCATTGCCGCCCCGCGCCACGGCGGCGAGCCGCCGGCCATCCGTCTTGGACACCCGTGAGCGGCCATCTCCCAGACTGCCAGGTTCTCGCGTCGCGGCCACCCGGGATTTTCTGGAAGCGACGATGCATCAACCCAGCACAGCGCTGGATCGCGTTGAAACAGGTTGCGTGCATGTTACCAGCAATCTGCGTCAACACACGCATTTCTGCTCTTCGGGATGCTGTTTTTTCGTTGTGCGCCGTCACCGGTTCACGTAGAGTTCTCGTCAACGTACAACCGCTCCGCCGGAACCCCGGGCATCGACGGCAGGTGGACGCACCGTCCATCCACCGGCGGCTGCCCTGGACCAGGCTCCATCCAACCTGGAGATGCTGCAGGGTTCCGGCCGCCGCGCCAGCGGTGCAACGAGCGACCTCCTGGAAGAGACATCAGCGAGGCGATCGTCCGTATCGCACGGGCCGGTCGCATCCAGTACCACCAACCCACCTCTCCGGTGTTGTGTTCGGAGTCACGACCATGCTGCGTCACCTCGCCTCCAAGCTGCTCCGTCGCGAGAACGGCAACGACATGATCGAGTACGCCCTGCTGGCGGCCTTCATCTCCATCGTCGCGATCGCCGCGCTGCAGGCGATCGGCCCGCTCGTCCTCGCGGTCTACCAGAATGTCCAGGCCGCCCTCGGTGGCTGAGTTCTTGCATCCCGCCATCACCCGGAACCTCCCGGATCCACACCTCGCCCCAACCTCATGGAGACTTCTGACATGCTGCGCAAGCTGAACACCCTCCTCCGTCGCGAGAACGGCAACGACATGATCGAGTACGCCCTGCTGGCGGCCTTCATCTCCATCGTCGCGATCGCCGCGCTGCAGGCGATCGGTCCGCTCGTCCTGGCGCTGTATCAGAGCGTCCAGGGCGCCCTTGGCGGCTGATCGACCAGGACGGCGCGCCGGCGGTGACGGATCCCACCGCGGCGCCCACGCTGACCCACCGGGGGCGCGACGCCAGGACGGCACCTCCCCGCCCCCGGATTGCGCCCCCCGCACGATGACCTTGCCATCGTCGGGCTTCGTGCGGGGGGACACCCATCTTCCTGGGGCGCTGCCCCCGAACAAGCCCCCCCAAACGGCGTCGCGGCAGCGACCGCGGGGCACTTTCTCCCCCTGATCACCTCCCATCCCGAAACAGGAGTGTCCGAACATGATCCAGCGACTCACCAGGCTCATCCGTCGCGAAGACGGTAACGACATGATCGAGTACGCCTTGCTGGCAGCGTTCATCTCCATCGTGGCGATCGCCGCGCTGCAGGCCATCGGCCCGCTCGTCCTCGCGGTCTACCAGAACGTCCAGGCCGCCCTGGGTGGCTAGATCCTTGCAACGGTCACGACCGCCGGCAGACCCCAGCAGGTGCTGGACGCCGGTTCGTGGCCGTGAACCGGCCGCCGGGGTCACGCGACCCCGGCCCGGTGTCCCGCTCGTCGCGGAAGCGGCTCCGATCGCACCGCGATCGGGTCGACCAAGTACCACCGAGCCTGCGATCGACCGTGTCCAAGCCCGAACGCCCGATCGCATGCAGCGCGCCGCCCTGACCGATTTGGCCCGTCTACCTGCCCCGGCGAACGCACGGGCCGGGAGGCCTCTCCGGGGGCCGGGAGGAATCCAGTGCGCCATCGAACCGGAATCGTCGCCCTGACCCTGGCCCTAGTCTTCGGCCTGCTCGGCAGCGCGACGGCCTACGTCTATCTCAACAAGCAGACTCGCCTCGGCGCGGATCCTGCGACCGAGGTCGTTCCCGTGGTGGTCGCCACCACCGACCTGACCTACGCGACCGAGCTGCACCCCGAGAACCTGCAGCTCGCCTACTACCCGGAGGC
The DNA here is from genome assembly GCA_050115055.1 of Candidatus Eiseniibacteriota bacterium. Lineage (GTDB taxonomy): Bacteria > Eisenbacteria > RBG-16-71-46 > CAVPCR01 > CBDCWB01 > JASFRE01. The sequence continues at coordinate 3,230 of JASFRE010000046.1, forward strand.
CAGCGTCCCCGAGGGCGCCTTCTCGAGCGTCGACTCGCTCCTCGGTCAGACCACCAAGGTCTTCCTGACCGCCCGGGAGCCAATCCTCGCCGCGAAGCTCACCTCGATGGGTGGCGGCCTGTCGCTCCGCATCCCCAAGCACATGCGCGCGACCAGCATCTCGGTCACGGTCGTCTCCGGAGTGAGCGGCTTCGTGCTGCCCGGCGACCGCGTCGACGTGGTGCTCGTCGTCGAGCGCTACGGCAAGAAGAGGGAGGCCGTCTCGCGCACCATCCTCCAGGACATCGAGGTGCTGGCGGCCGGCAAGAAGACCGACCAGAAGGGAGGCGAGAACGTCAAGGTGCAGTCCGTGACGCTGCTGGTCGACCGGGATGGCGCCGAGCGCCTGGCGCTGGCGCTGCACGAGGGCAAGGTGCACCTGGTGCTCCGCAATCCGGGTGACCGCGAGGTCATCGACGGCAAGTCGCTGACCACCAGCGAGATCCTCCGCGATCCGACGCCCAAGCCGGCGCCGAAGCGCACCTGGACGCCGCGCCGCAGCACGCCCAAGCCGCCGCCCGAGAAGAAGACCGTCACCGTCATCAAGGGTGTCGAGGTCGACGAGCAGGAACCCCCTGTCGAGGCCGCGCCCAAGAGGACGACCGACGGGACCACCCAGAATCGCAGGTAACACACCGACGACCTGGCCGGCCGACCGACCGGCCGCCAGGTCGGACCGCACTCCGCGACAGTCACCACCTTCCACCGCTCGACGGCATCGAAGGGACCGCATCCATGACACGCACGACCCACTCCCGCGACGCTGCTGTCTCACCGACCGGCAAGGCCCGCACGGGCCTTGGCGGCCACCCGCACCGGCAGGCCGTCTCCCCGCTCGCGCGGGCCGGCATGCTCGTCGCCGCCGTCCTGGTGCTCGCCGCCTCCGTGCTGCCGGCACCGGTCGCGGCGCAATCCTACGATACTCCCGAGAAGCTCTTCGTCGAGGTGCGCAAGTCGCTGCTCCTCGAGCTCGGAGAGAAGGTGGAGACGGTGTCGATCACCGACACCGAGCTCGCCGACTTCGTCGTGGCGGCGAAGACGCAGGTGCTCATCCACGGCAAGAAGGAGGGCACGACGTCGCTCGTGGTCTGGACCCAGGGCGGCGCCCACAAGCGCTACGACCTCCAGGTCCGCCGAGGCTACGCGACCAAGCAGATCCTGCTGAGCGTCCGCATCGCCGAGCTCATCGACAGCCGCATTTCAGAGTACGGCATCGACTACCTGGCCCGCGAGCTCGGCATCGACCGCGAGCGCTCGGCCGGTGTCTACTCGGGCAACGTCGGTCGTCCGGCGATGCCGCTCTCCGCCGGTTCCCTGCCCGAGTTCAGCGACGACGCCTCGGTGGCGCTGCGCTGGATCAAGGGCACCGAGAACTACGAGGTCCTGCTGCACGCCATGCAGCAGAAGGGCATCCTCAAGATCCTCGCCCGTCCCGATCTGGTCTGCCTCGACGGCGAGGAGGCCAGCTTCCTGTCGGGCGGCGAGTTCCCGATCCCGGTCGCCCAGACCTCGTCGATCGGCGGCACGACGATCACCATCGAGTGGCGCGACTACGGGGTCAAGCTCGACTTCCTGCCGACCATCATCGACTCGACGCTCATCAACCTGAAAGTGGAGCCCGAGGTCTCGAATCTCGACTTCAACAACGCCGTGGTCGTCGGCGGCTTCGCGGTTCCTGCCCTGCAGACCCGACGCGCCGCCACGCACGTCGAGCTCGAAGACAACGAGAGCCTGATCATCGGCGGCCTGCGCGCGACCACCGAACGCAACATCACCCGCAAGATCCCGATCATCGGCGACATCCCGCTGCTCGGTCACCTCTTCCGCTCGGTCGACAAGCAGAGCGACGAGAGCGAGCTGCTGATCATCGTGTCGCCGAAGATCGTCACGCCGATGGCCGAGGGCACTCCGCTGCCGCCGGTGCCCTGGGAACGCCCGGCCTCCGACTGATCCGATCCCCGATGCTCATGACCCTTCACGGAACGGATGCTAGATCCATGGCGAATCTCGAGATCCTCATCGTCGAGTCCGATGCTCTCCTCCGCCAGTCGCTGAGCGGCCAGATCGAAGGGCTGACCGGCTTCTCGGTGGCCGGCACGGCAGACGACCTGGCCGCCGCCCAGCGGCTCGTGACGCAGCTCCGGCCCGACGTGCTGCTGCTCGAACTGGACGGGACGGCCGGGGATGCGCTCGAACTCGCAGAGCGCGTGCGCGTGGAGCAGCCGCATGTCCTGGTGCTCGGCACCACCGCCAGCGTGCGCCCCGAGCTCATGCGTCAGGCGATGCGCTGCGGCATCCAGGACCTCCTCTCCCGCCCCGTCGAACCGGGCCATCTCAAGACGGCGCTCGATCACGCCGCCGCCCTGCAGGCGCGCCGTGAACGTTCGCAGGAGCGCCGGGGTCACGTGACCGCGGTCATCGGCGTCAGCGGCGGCGTCGGCACCACCACGGTGGCGACCAACATCGCCGTCGAGCTGGCCCGCGACGACGACTCCGGCTCGGTGGCGCTCGCCGACCTCGACCTGGTGAGCGGCAGCGTCCCGTGCTTCCTCGACCTCCGACCGGAGCGGACCTTCCAGGACCTGCTCGCCGAGAGCGACCGTCTCGACGGCGAGCAGCTCCGGCAGATGTTGCCGCGGCATCGCTCCGGCCTCTACATGCTGGCCGGACCGCAGTCGATCGAGGATCTCGACGCCGTCTCGCAGGACGACGTGCGGCGGGCCATCGAGCTCTGCCGGTCCGCCTTCCGGCGCGTGGTCGTCGACGGCGGCCACGGGCTCGACGAGCGTCGCTTCGAGATGCTCGAGCGCGTCGACGAGGTGCTGCTCGTCCTGCAGCCCAGCGTCGCCGCGCTGCACCGCGCCCGCCGGACGCTCGAGACGCTCGCGCGGCTCGGCTTTCCCGCCGAGCAGATCCGCCTGGTCCTGAACCGGGTGGAGCGCGGTGCCGACGTCGGCCCCAAGGAGGTGCGCGAGGGTCTCGGTCGACCCGTCACCTACATGATCCCCAGCGACTACCGGACGGTGATCGCGGCCATCGACAACGGTCAGCCGCTGATCGAGGCCAAGCGATCGAACCGGCTCACCGACAGCCTGCGCGCCATCGCCACCGATCTCGCACGCGGCGAGACCGGCCCGGCGACCGGCGACACGACCGACACCGAGAACCAGCCGGCGACCCAGGCCGGTTCCGGCGGACCCATCACCCGGCTGTTCTCCGGACTCCAACGATCGCGATCGTCGCGCCAGAACGGCAGCGGCTCGAACGGCAACGGCTCGAACGGCAACGGCTCGAACGGCAACGGCCGCCACGATGCCCGGCGCGCCGGCTCCGCGCCACGCACCGCCGAGCGACCGGTCTCCGGCTGACCCCCGGGAAGGCGCGACGCCCGTCCGGCGTGCGCGCCAGCCCGCGATCCGAGCAGCAAGGAAAGGAACACGCGTCATGGGACTCAAGGACCGAATGGCATTGCGCCGGAGCGCCGGTCAGACGGCGCCGGTCGAGATGACCGGCGGTACCGAGGGCGGCGGCACGGCCGGTAACGGCCAGAAGGGACCCGTCGCCGAGCAGATGGCACGCGACCGCGGCGCGGTCTTCAATCCGCTGCTCGAGACGCTGCGCAGCGAGATCCTCGAGCGACTCGACTTCCTGCGCGTCGGCGAGATGAGCCGCGACGAGCTCAGGAACCAGATCCGGCACGTCGTGCAGCTGCTGATCGACGAGATGCGCCTCGACCTGAACGAGGCCACGCGCGCCCGCATCCTCGAGAGCGTCGAGGACGAGATGCTGGGGCTCGGGCCGATCCAGCAGTACATGCGTGACCCGGACATCTCCGACATCCTGGTGAACGGTGCCCAGCAGGTCTACGTCGAACGCTTCGGCAAGCTCGAGCGGACCGAGACCGTCTTCCGGAACGACGCGCACGTCATGCAGATCATCGAGCGCATCGTCTCGCAGATCGGGCGCCACATCGACGAGTCGTCGCCGATGGTCGATGCGCGCCTGGAGGACGGCTCGCGCGTCAACGCCATCATTCCGCCGCTGGCGATCGACGGCCCGTCGCTGTCCATCCGGCGTTTCGGAACCCACACCTACGAGCTGAGCGACCTGGCCCGTTTCGGCACGCTCACGAGCGGCATGGCCGAACTCCTGAAGGGCGCGGTCAACGCGCGACTCAACGTGCTCATCTCGGGCGGTACCGGCTCGGGCAAGACGACGCTCCTGAATGCCCTCTCCGCCTTCGTGCCCCACTCGGAACGCATCGTCACCATCGAGGACTCGGCCGAGCTGCAGCTCCTCCAGCCCCACGTCGTGCGTCTCGAGACCCGACCGCCCAACATCGAGGGGCGGGGCACGGTCACCCAGCGCGACCTGGTCCGCAACTCGCTCCGCATGCGTCCCGACCGCATCATCGTCGGCGAGGTGCGCGGCGACGAGGCGCTCGACATGATGCAGGCCATGAACACCGGGCACGACGGCTCGATGACCACCCTGCACGCCAACTCGACGCGTGACGCCCTGTCGCGTCTCGAGACGCTGGTCATGCTGTCGGGCTACCAGATCCCGGACCGCGCCATCCGCGAGCAGATCGCCTCCGCCATCGAGGTCCTGGTGCACGTCTCCCGGCTCTCCGACGGGACGCGACGGATCACCAACATCAGCGAGGTGGTCGGCATGGAGGGCGAGGTGGTGACCACGCAGGACATCTTCGTCTTCCAGAAGACCGGCATCGACGAGGAGGGGAAGGTGGTCGGCCGGCACATCCCCGTCGGTGTGCGCCCGCACTTCATGGACCGGTTGCGAGCCTCCGGCATCCTGCTGCCCCCTGACCTCTTCGAGCAGCCGGAGGGGGATTTCTGATGATCCTCATCACCTGTCTCTTCATCTTCCTGGCGGTCGCCAGCATCGCCTTCGGCGTCTACACCTTCGGGATGGCCGACCGCCGCGCCGCGCTGCAGCGCCGGCTGGCGGAGATCTCGGGCCAGCGCGACCGGCTCGACAGCCGCATCCTGCGTGACGACCGCAAGAGCTCGATCGGCCTGCTCGATCGCTCGCTGGGCGGCCTGCAGGTGATCCGGCGGCTCGAGCGGCTGCTGCTGCAGGCGGGGCTCTCCGTGCGCGTCAGCGTCTTCCTGCTCATGTCGCTGTCGGCGGCGGCGCTCTGCGGGATGCTGGCCAACCTGCTCGTCCACCACGTGGCGCTCGCGGCCTTCGTCGCACTGTGCGCCGGGCTGCTGCCGCTCTTCGTCATCACGCACCGCAAGGAGCGGCGGATCCGGCGCTTCGACGAGCAGTTCCCCGAGGCGATCGACCTCATGGTCGGCGCCCTGCGCGCCGGCTTCGCGCTGAGCGGCGCCATCCAGCTGGTGGCCGACGAGGCGCCCGATCCGGTCGGCAGCGAGTTCCGCATCCTCTTCGAGGAGCAGAAGCTCGGGCTCGACGTCCGTGAGGCGCTGCTCAACTTCACGGATCGCATGGGCTCGACCGACGCCGCGCTCTTCGTGACCGCCGTGCTCATCCAGCGTGACACGGGCGGCAACCTGGCGGAGGTGCTCGAGAACATCTCCGGCGTCATCCGTGATCGCTTCCGCATCCTCGGGGAGATCCGCACCTTCACCGCCGTCGGGCGGCTGTCCGGGTTCATCCTCGCCGGCCTGCCGCCGCTGGTGGCGCTGGTCATCTCGATGCTGAACCCGAACTACATGGGCATCATGCTCGAGCACCCGCTCGGTTCGTCGGTCATCACCGTCGCCGTCATCCTGCAGGTCGTCGGCTTCCTGGTCATCCGGCGCATCATCGACATCAAGATCTAGGGGACCCGGTTCCTGGAAGGGACAGGACGATGATTGGAATCATGGGCATCGGATTGCTGGCGCTCGGCTTCCTGATGGCGCTGGTGGCGTCGCTGCAGCTGCTCTCGACCCGCCGCCAGCAGCTCGAGCGTCGGCTCTACGAGCTGGGTTCGGGCGGCGAGACGGCGATGGCCCTCGGTGGGCCGGAGCACCGCGCCGTGGCGAGCCCCTTCTCCCGCCTCCTCACCTTCGCGGCCACGCTGGCTCCCGGCTCCTGGCGCGGCCAGGGGCTGCGCGACCAGCTGGCCGGCGGCGGGTTCTACAGCTCCGACGCGGTGCAGCTGTTCATCGGCGCCAAGGTGCTCCTGGCCGGGCTCCTCGGCACCGGCGCCTACGCGCTGCTCGTCGTGACGCACCAGGCCCAGTCGACGCAGGTCCTCTGCGGACTGGTCGCCGCCCTCGCCGGCTTCCAGCTGCCGGCAGTCTGGCTCCGCCTGCGCACGGCGAGGCGCCGCCAGCAGATCCGGATCGCGCTGCCAGATGCGCTCGACCTCCTCGTGGTCTGCGTCGAGGCCGGGCTCGGACTCAACGCGGCGATCGTCCGCGTCGGCAACGAGCTGCGCTGGAACTGCCCGCCGCTGTCGCAGGAGCTACGCCTGCTCAACCAGGAGATCCGTGCCGGCAACAGCCGCACGGTGGCACTGCGGAACTTCGCCGCGCGGGTGCCGATCGCCGACATCCGCTCGCTGGTCGCCATGTTCATCCAGTGCGACCGCCTCGGCACGTCGATCGGCCGGTCGCTGCGCGTGCACGCCGACCTCCTGCGCACCAAGCGTCGCCAGCGGGCCGAGGAGAATGCGCGCAAGGCGACCGTCAAGCTCATCTTTCCGCTCGTCTTCTTCGTCTTCCCCGAGCTCCTGGTCGTCATTCTCGGACCGGCCGGGCTCGAGCTCTTCACGACGCTCTCGAAGATGGTCAACCAGTGAGAGTCCCCTGGAGGAACCGCTCATGAGGACACCGACGCGAAGTCGCGCCATGATCCGGCTCGGCTCTCAGCGGGGCAACGCGGTGGTCGAGTTCGCACTGCTCGCCCCGCTGCTCTTCATCATCCTGTTCGGCATCACCGAGTTCGGGCGCGCCTTCAGCGCCACCCAGGCCCTCTACTCGGCAGCCCGCGAGGGAGCGCGCCTGGCGGCGGTCACCGAGCCCGACCAGGCGGCGGTCTCCGCGCGCATCAACGAGGTCCTCGCCGCCGCCAACGTCACGCCCTCGGGCATCACCGTCTCGGGACCGGACGGCGGCGCCGATCCGACCGTCACGGTGACCGTGACCTCCGACTTCACGGTGCTCCCGGGAGACCTGCTCGGCACCTTCACCGGCACGATCCCGCTCCGCGCCACCTGCGTGATGCGGCACGAGAGCTGACGCACCGGGGACGATGCGCCAGGCGCCAGCCGCCACGGCTCACGGTCGCCGCTGGCGGCCCGTCCCCTCAGTGAACCCACCAACCGGCAATTGCCCAACGGGACGCGCGCGATCGCAGCCGTCGATGCCGCGATCCGGGCGGGCGAGACGCCGCCGACAGGGGTACGCATCGATGGATCGCAACCACCCGGCTCGACGGACGCGGACGCGGCAACGCGGCAGCGTCATCATCACCGTCGCTTTCGCCCTCGTCGCCTGCTTCGCCTGTTCGGTGCTGGTCATCGACCTCGGACTCATCTGGCTGACGCGCATCCAGCTGCAGAACGCCGCCGATGCCGCCGCCCTCGCCGGCGCCTTCGAGCTGATCAACGGCAACGAGGTCGGGGCGCGCGAGGCGGCCATCCAGATGGCGGCCAGCAACGTCGCCTGGCGCGAGGGGCTGGATCCGGTGGTGATCGTCGACGGCGACGTGACCTTCCCCACCGGCAAGCGCTGCCGGGTCGAGACTCACCGCACGACGGCGACCGGCGACGCGCTCCGCACCTTCCTGGTCAAGGTCGTCGATCCCGGCGACGACGCCCTCGCCAACGTGACCGCCGTTGCCGAGGCGGAGTACTTCTATGTCTGCGAGACGACCTGCATGAAACCCTGGAGCGTTCCGGATCGCTGGGACGACCTGGACGACGACGGGCGGTACGACTACGAGGAGGAGTGGGAAGACCTGAACGGCAACGGGGAGTACGATCCCGGCGAGCCCTACACCGACGCGAACGGCAACGGTCAGTGGGACGACCGCGAGCCCTACGATCCGGTCGGCACCGGCTACCTGGCCCCGGACGACGTCGGCACGCAGGTCCACCTCAAGATCGGCGACCCGAACGACGTGATCACGCCGGGCTTCTTCTACGCCGTCAACTTCCCGCCGCTCAACGAGGGCACCCCGGAGACCGGCGCCGCGCAGTACCGCTGGAACATCGAGAACTGCTCCCCGTACGCCATCTCGATCGGCGACGAGCTGCAGATCGAGCCCGGCAACATGACCGGCCCCACCAAGCTGGGTGCGCAGGCGCTCATCGACCAGGACCCGCAGGCCTACTGGGACAACACGACCGGGAGCGTCCTCGGCTCGGCCTACGGGACCAGCCCCCGGGTGGTGCACATGGCGCTCTTCGATCCGTACTCGACGCCGCAGTCCGGACGCAACAGCGTCTTCGTCTCGAAGCTCTGCGGCTTTTTCCTCGAGGACGTGCAGCCCAACGGCACCGTGGTCGGCCGCTTCATGGACGACGCCGTGCAGGGCGGGGAGTGCGATCCGGGGCAGCCCGGGCTGCTCTACAGCGTGCGTCTCGAGCTGTAGCCAGCCCGTCGCCGGGTGACCCCCGGCACACCGGGTCGCCCGCCAGCATCGGCAGCCGCTACTCGAGCGCGGCCCCTCCCAGGGGCCGCGCGTCGCCGTTGCCGCGCCGCACCTTGCGCACCTCCCGTGCCAGCGCCGCCTGGCGTTCGAGCGTCGGCATCCCGTGCTCGATCAGCAGGCTGAGACGCCGCACGCGCTCGCGCACCGACGTCGACTCGAGGAGCGCCTGCAGCTCGGTCAGGTCCATCTCGAGGCGCGCCGCCAGGAACCAGCAGAGGTGCGCGATGTCCTGGGGCAGGTCCTCCTCCTGCTGCTCCATGGTTTCGGCCAGCTTCTCGACCAGGCGCGCGCCGAGCCTCCGCAGGCGGCGGCTCTCGTCGGCGTCCGGCTGGTCGGCGGGCGACGTCGTGTCGTCGAGAATCGTGACCGCCGCGCGGAGGTAGGGTGCCCGCTGCTCGAGGCGCTCGATCCGGTAGCGCCGCGCGCCGGCGATCAGCAGCAGGAAGGTCTCGTCGGGCTGCGGCCGGTACTGGACGATCCGCGCCTCGGTGCCGATGGCGTGCGGGACCGCGTCGCCACCCACCTCCTGCCCGTCGCGGATCAGGTTGATGCCGAAGGACGTCCCCGAGTCCCGACAGTCGGCGAGCATCTGCTTGTAGCGCGGCTCGAAGATGCGGAGCGGCATGAGCGCGCTCGGCAGAAGCACCGCGTTCAGCGGGAAGATCGCCATCGTGTCGCTTGCGCTATTCATCGATCCTGAACGCGCGGTGCCAGTCCGGCCGGCCTGAGCCGCGGGCGCTCGCCGAACAGCGGGCGGTTTGGCGGCTGGCGGCGCATGAGGCGTTCCACCTCGCGGATGGCGCGGTCCATCTGCGGGTCGCTGCCGGCGGCGTGGTCCTGCGGCCGGATCTCCACCTCGATGTCCGGATCGGTCCCGTAGTTCTCGACCCCCCAGCCGACGTCCTCGAACCAGAACGCGAACTCGGGCTGCGTGGTGATGGTGCCGTCGATCAGACCGTGCCGGGGCCAGATGCCGACGACGCCGCCCCAGGTGCGCTTGCCGATCAGCGGTCCCAGCCCGTAGAGCTTGAAGCAGTGGCTGAAGATGTCACCGTCGGAGCCGGCGTACTCGTTGGTGAGCGCTACCATCGGGCCGGCCGGCGCGTCGCTCGGATAGGGCTCGGGCTGTCCCCAGCGGGTCTCGTCGTAACCGACGCGACGCCTGAGCAGCTTCTCGAGCAGCAGCTGCGAGACGTGGCCGCCGCCGTTGTAGCGCACGTCGATGATCAACCCGTCGCGCAGCACCTCGCGCATGTAGTAGCGATGGAACTCGGCGTAGCCGACCGGCCCCATGTTCGGCACGTGCACGTAGCCGATCCGTCCATCGGTCTCGGCGTGGACCCGGGCACGGTTGCGCTCGACCCAGTCGCGGTAGCGCAGCCCGTACTCGCTGCCCAGCGTGGTGACGATCACGGTGCGCTCGGCGGCCGGTGCAGCGCGGCGGCCGCGACCACCGCGGCGACGCGCCGGCGCCGCGCTCCGTACGGTGAGCTCCACCCGCTGCTTGGCCTTGTACACCAGGCGCTCGTAGGGCGACACCTCGCGTCCGACGGGCTCGCCGTCGATCGCCAGGATCTCGTCGCCCGGGGCGAGCGCGACACCGGGGGCGGCGAGCGGCGAGCAGCGGCTCTCGTCCCACGAGTCGCCGCGCGGGATGCCCGCGATGCGCCAGCGGCCGCGCTGCGGATCGAGCTCCAGGTCGGCACCCAGGTGGCCCTGCATCCAGCGTGGCGAGGGACGGTAGTCGCCACCCAGCTCGTAGCAGTGCGATGTCCCGAGCTCGCCCTGCATCTCCCAGATCAGGTCGGAGAACTCGCTGCGCGTCGCGACGCGGTCGACCAGCGGCAGGTAGCGATCGTGGACCTGCTGCCAGTCGAGCCCGGACATGTCCGGCGTCCAGAAGTGGTCGCGCTGCAGCCTCCAGGCCTCGCGGAACATCTGCCGCCACTCGGCGCCGGGCACGACCTCGACCCGCACGCGGTCGAGATCGATCCAGCCGCTCTCGCGACCCGGCCGGTCGCCCTTCGGCAACGCCTCGGACTTGACGCCGGGCGGCAGGACGCGCAGCCGGTTGCCGATCCTGAGGACCAGGGCATTGCCACGCGCCGCCATCCGGAAATCGCTGATGCCCGGCGCGACCTGCACGGTCTTCTGCTGCTCGAGGTCGTAGGCCTCGAGCTTCCGCC
>JASFRE010000047.1:0-13999 GCA_050115055.1 Candidatus Eiseniibacteriota bacterium
CAGCCCCGCTACGTGCAGACGGTCTGGGGGGCCGGCTACCGGTTCTCGGGACAGCCGTCGTGAGCTGCCGCCGGGTGGGGGTGCGGCCATGATCGGTCCGCTACGGCGCCGGAGCCTGTTCTGGACCTTCGCCGGGGCCTTCCTCCTGGTCCTGCTGGTGGCGACGCTGCTGCAGGCGCTCGTCGTCGTGGCCGTGGTCGAGCCGATCGCCGAGCGTCTGACCGTCGCGCGCGCCGAGCTGGCGGCGCGCGAGGCGGCGCGCGACATCGGCCGGGCGCTGGCCGTGGCCGGCGAGGAGGCGGGTGCGCCCGGCGGTGACGCGAGTGCCGGGGGGACGTCGGCGGGCGCCGGGCCGGTGGTGGAGGCCGCGGTGCAGGCGGCGCTCCGCGACCACGGGGGCGAACCCCGCGCCTTCGTCCTGGTCTACCGGGCCGGCGACGGGCGCCTGATCATCGACCGCGGGCTGCCGCGCCACCTGCGACGGTTGCTCGCGACGCGTGTCGACGGCGCCGCGCACGGCGCTGCGCGCGGCGCTGCGGGCGGCGCCGGCTGGCGCCGCCGCCCCCCGCCGCCCGACGGGGCGCCGGAGCGTGTCGGGCAGCCTGACGACGCGGCGACCGCTGCGCCGCCGCCGCCGGGATGGCGTGCCGGGCAGGACCCCGGCCGTGTGGAGCGCGCGCCCGCGCTGCGCGAGATCAGCCGGCAACCGGTCCTCCTGGCCGGCGGGACGGTCGGCGAGGTGCTGGCCTTCGGGCTGCCGCGGCGCTTCCTGCTGCCGCCCGGCACGACGCCGGCGCTGCTCCTCCTCTTCCTGCCGCTCGCCGCCGTGGTGGCGGCGGTCGCCGGGCTCGTCATGGTGCGCGTGCTGCTCGGGCGCCTGCGTGGTCTCGAGGAGCTGGCGGCGCGGGTCACCGCCGGTGATCTCGAGGCGCGCGTCGCGCGGCCCGGTCGCGACGAGATCGGCCGGCTCGGGCGGCGCTTCAACCGCATGACGGCGTCGCTGGCCGAGGCGCGGGATCGCCTCGAGAGTGGCGATCGTCAGCGCCGCCGGCTGCTGGCCGACATCTCGCACGAGCTCGCCACGCCGCTCACGTCGATCCGCGGCTACACGGAGACGTTGCTCGATCCGGAGGTGCCGAAGTCGACCGAGGAGGAGGCGCGCTACCTCGACGACATCCTGGCCGAGGCGCGGCGCATGGATCTGATCCTCGCCGACCTGCTGGAGCTGACCCGGCTCGAGGCGCGCGCGGTGCCGCTCGAGCTCGAGCGGCTGGACCTGGCGGCACTCTGCCGCCACACCATCGAGCGCTTCGCGACGCGCTTTCGCAGCGCCAGTCTCGAGCTGGCGTGGCGCGGTCCGGAGGCCACGGTCTGGATCGAGGCGGACGGCCGCCGCCTCGAGCAGGTGATCGACAACCTGCTCGCCAACGCCCTGCGCTACGTGCCGGCCGGCGGTCACGTCGAGGTGACGCTCGGCGTGGTGCCGGAGCCGCACGGCGAGCGGGTCTGGCTGGCGGTGCGCGACGACGGCCCGGGTTTCCCGGTCGACGATCTCCCGCACGTCTTCGACCGCTTCTACCGCGGCGACGCCTCGCGCGCCAGCGCCGGCAGCGGGCTCGGGCTGGCGATCGTCAAGGAGATCGTGCTGCGTCACGGCGGCTCGATCGAGGCGCGCAACCGGTCCGCGGGCGGCGCCGAGCTGCGCATCGAGTTGCCGCCTTCTGCCGCCGCCCACGACCCGGATCCGGAGGGGGCGGACGGCGAGACGAGGGCGCCTGCCGAGCCCGGGGATCCTGCCTAGGCCTCACCGGGCGCTTGCCGCCCGAAGACGCGTCTCAGGAGCGCCGTCGTCCGGGCGGCCGGATCCTGGCGGATCCGTCGCTCCTCGTCGGCGAGGACCTGGAACAGTCCGGCCAGCGTGCGGTCGGTGATGTAGCCCTCGAGATCGAGATCGGGCTTCTCGACCAGCGGCAGCGCGGTGTAGCGCTCGACGAGCCCGGCGTAGATCCGGTAGAGGCCGACCTCCTCCATGCTGGACCGCACCTGCGGCGCGAAGGCCGCTCGCAGACGGTCGGAGGTGTGCAGGCGGAAGTAGTCGGTGGCCGCGGTCTCGGTGCCGTTCAGGATCTCGAAGGCCTCGGCGAGCGTCATCTCGGTGATCGCCGACCAGAAGATGCCGGTGGCTTCGCCGGCCGCGTGCTCGGCGGCGCGGTTCATGCTCTCCACGAAGCGATCGACCTGGTCACCGAGTCCCACCGTGCGGAGCGCCCGGGCCATGGGCTGGACCGACTCCGGCAGGTCGATGCGGCGCGCCGGCACGTCGAGAAAGCCCCCGGGACGTGCCGTCGCCGCCACCGTGCGCTCGGTCCCGACGCGCAGCGCCTCCTTGAGGCCGGCGATGACCGTGCTCTCGTCGAGCGGTGCGTCGGCGCCGCCACCGAGTCCGAGGATCGCCGGCACGCTCCTCGCGACCCCGCGACAGCCACCGGCGCCGAGGGCGATGGACAGGAGGGCGACGAGGCCGACGAGGCCAGCCATGGCCGCCGGGCGCCGGGCGGATGTCCGTCCTGCGGGGAACGGGATCGGGTGCGCGGCGAGGGCGGCGATCCGGTCGAGCATCTTGGGTCCCTCTGGCGGTCTCAGATCTCGTGCTTGCGGATGCAGGCGACGCGGTGCGTCGGGTCCGCCGGCTCCCCGGACAGCGGCTCGAGCGGTGGAACGCCGTCGCGGCACTCCGGGATCGCGAAGCGGCAGCGCGGGTGGAAGGCGCAGCCGGCCGGCGGTCGGATCGGGCTCGGCGTCTCGCCCTCGACCGGCACGAACGTGCGGCGCTGGCGCGGATCGGCGATGGGGGCGGACTCGATCAGGGCGCGCGTGTAGGGGTGCGTCGGGCGCTCGAAGATCGTCGCCTTCTGGCCCTCCTCGACGATCCGTCCCAGGTACATGATGGCGATGCGGTCGGAGATGTACTCGACGACCGACAGGTCGTGCGAGATGAAGATGTAGGTGAGCTCGAACTGCCGCTGCAGCTCGACCATGAGGTTGAGGACCTGGGCCTGCACGGAGACGTCGAGGGCGGAGACCGGCTCGTCGGCGATGATGATCTCCGGGTTGAGCGCCAGCGCCCGCGCCACCCCCACCCGTTGCCGCTGCCCGCCGGAGAACTCGTGCGGGTAGCGGATCCGGACCTCGGGCTCGAGGCCGACCGCTCCGAGCAGCCGGTCGACGTGCGCCTCGCGCTCGGCGGGCGAGCCGATGCGGTAGATGTCGAGCGGCTCGCGAACGATCTCGCCGATCGGCATGCGCGGGTTGAGCGACGCGTAGGGGTCCTGGAAGATCATCTGCAGGTTGCGGCGCAGCCGGAAGAAATCCTGCTTGCTGGCGCGCGCCAGGTCGCGCCCCTCGTAGAGGACGGCGCCGGAGGTCGGCTCCTCGAGCCGCATCACGGTGCGGCCGAGCGTCGACTTGCCGCAGCCGGACTCGCCGACCAGCCCGAGCGTCTCGCCCTTCCGCAGCTCGAACGAGACATCGACCACCGCCCGCACGTCGCCGGTCTTGCGACTCAGGATGCCGCCGCGGACCGGGTAGAACTTGGTCAGTCGCTCGACTGTGAGGATCGACTCGCTCACAATAGGCTCACTCTCCATCCTCGAGCTCCCCGTCCTCGAGCGGGAAGTGGCAGGCGACCAGGTGCCCCTCGGCCTGGAGCTCGAGCGGTGGGTCGATCTCCAGGCAACGGGGCTCGGCCTTCGGGCAGCGGGCGGCGAAGCGGCAGCCAGGCGGCGGATTGAGGAGCGACGGCACCACTCCCTCGATGGTCGGCAGGGTCCCCGACTTGGAGAGACCACGGCGCGGGATGCTGCGCAGCAGGCCCCGCGTGTACGGATGGCGGTTGTGCTCGAAGAGCTCGAAGATGCCGCAGCTCTCGACCACCCGCCCGGCGTACATCACAACCACCTCGTCGCAGGTCTCGGCGATCACCCCCATGTCGTGCGTGATCAGCATGATCGCGGTGCCGAACTGTTCCTGGAGCCGCTTGATCAGATGCAGGATCTGCGCCTGGACCGTCACGTCGAGTGCCGTCGTCGGCTCGTCGCAGATCAGGAGGTCCGGCTCGCACATGAGCCCCATGGCGATCATGATGCGCTGCTTCATGCCGCCGCTCAGCTCGTGCGGGTAGCTCGCCACCCGGTCGGCGGGATCGGAGATGCCGACGGTCTCCAGCATCTCGACCATGCGCCGGCGCGCCGGATCGCCCTTCAGCCCAAAGCGCTTCGTGAGCACCTCGCCCATCTGCCGCTCGATGGTGAAGACCGGGTTCAGCGAGGTCATCGGATCCTGGAAGATCATGGCGATCTCGGCGCCCCGCATGGCCGGCAGCCGCCCGGCCGGCAGCGCCAGGAGGTCCGTGCCCTTCCAGAGGATCTGGCCACCGATGATGTGGCCCGGCGGGTCCGGGACGAGGCGCATGACCGACAGGGCGCTGACGCTCTTGCCACAACCGGACTCGCCGACCAGGCCGAGCGTGCGGCCGCGGTCGACCGCGAACGAGACGCCGTCGACGGCCTTCACCGTCCCGCCCTCGACCGCGAAGATCGTCTTGAGATCGCGCACTTCCAGGAGTGGCACCGTGTCTGAACCTCGTCTCCGCCTCGTGCGGCCTCGCCGTGCCCCGGCTCAGGAGCCAGACATCATCGCCTCGAGCCGGTCCTTGACGCCCCATGGATCGACGTCGATCACCGGGTCCTCGCCGAGATCGGTCCCCTTCTGGATCGCGGTCTCGAGCCGCGCCTGGCGCTCGCTGTCGATCCAGTAGACGTGCCAGTCGGTGAGCTGCTGGATCCGCTTCGGGAAGAAGGTCTCCGGGAAACGGACGTGGTCCCAGTAGAGGAAGCGCATGAACGGCGCCTGCCAGAACGGCACGTAGAACGCCTCGTCCTGGATGATGGCGTCGAGCTCGTGCATCGCCGCCAGCCGCTTGTCCCGGTCGAGGTCGAAGCGGTAGACGTCGATCAGCGAGTCGGTGTACGCGGTGCCGAACCACCAGATGTTGTTGTTGTTGGTCGACTGCTTGAAGTGGCTCCCGAAGTACTGGAACGGCGACGGCCAGAACCCGGAGGTCCTCGACATGACGGTCATCTCGTACTGGCGCTCGAGGCCGCGTTCGAAGGCGGTGCCGGGTTCGAGGAGCCTCAGATTGACCTCCACGCCGAGGCGCTGGAAGGTCTGCTTGAGGACCGTGAAGTGGCGCTCGAGGCCCTTCTGGCCGTAGGTCAGCGTGAACGAGGCGCGGTGCCCCTGGTCGTCGACCAGGATGCCGTCCTTGCCGCGCCGGGTGTAACCGGCCGCCTGCAGGTGCTCGCGGGCCTTGCGCGGATCGAAGCCGTAGGGCTTCAGGTCCGGGTTGGCGTACGGGGTGCCGGTGAACGCCGAGGCCATTGGGTAGTAGGCGTTGTACATGAGCTTCTCGTTCAGCTCCCGGAAGTTGAACATGTACTGGATGGCCTTGCGAAAGTCCTTGTTCTGGAAGATCGGCTTCTCGAGATTCATCGCCAGGCCATAGAGGCCCTGCGGGTAGTCGACGAACTCGCGCTTGCGGTGCGACCAGCCCTTGCGGCCGGCCTCGAAGTCCATCTCGGTGGCCCACTTCTTGGCGGTCTGCACGCGGTAATAGTCGATCTCGCGCTTGACGAAGAAGTCGAAGGCACGGTCGGAGTCGGCGATCACCTTGAGGTAGATCCGGTCCGGGTTCCACATGCCCTTGAAGTAGTGCTTCTCCTCGCCCCACCAGTCACGGATGCGCTCGAAGACCACGTACTGGCCCGGATCGGTCTCGCTCACCACGTAGGGTCCGACCACGGTCGGGTAGACGTTGTTGGCCTCCTGGACCCAGTCGGGGCCGAGATGGGTGGCGTGGCGTGGCATCGGGAAGAGGCCGAAGTCGGCCAGCGGCCGCCAGCTCTCGTACTTGCCGACGACCTTGAGCGTCAGGTCGTCGAGCGCCTCCACCGACTCGAAGTGATCGAGCACGTACTGGTTGTAGAACGGGTCGACGATGGACTCGTCGCCCATCATCTCGTAGGTGAAGACGTAATCGTCGGCCACGACCGGCCGGCCATCGCTCCAGCGGGCGTCCGGATCGAGGCGGTAGTAGACCGTCCGGTTGTCGTCCAAGACCGCCCACTCGGTCGCCATCCAGGGGATCCAGCGGTCGGTCACCGGGTGCTGGCGCACCAGCGTGAAGTCGAAGGTGAAGGAGCGATTCCAGCCGGCGAAGGCATCATTCGAATTCGGTCCCATGAGCCGGAAGGTCAGTGGGTAGGAGGTGATGAACTGCTTGAAGGTGCCGCCCTTCTGGGCCTCCGGATCGCCGATCGGCGGGTCGTCGTAGTTGGTCTCCCACGGCAGGGCGGAGAGGTCCTCGGCGCTGGCGACATCGCCGGCGACGGCGCCGGCGAGCAGCGCCGCGGCGAGCGGCAGTGCGAGTCGGATGGTGGAGACGGTGTTCATGCGAGATCGCGTCCTTCCTGCGCGCCCGGCTACTTGTAGCGGGCGTACTGCTTCGGATCGAAGGCTTCCCGGATCGACTCTCCGATCAGCGTGACCAGGATGAGGGTGAAGGAGATCGCCCCGAACGGCGACAGGCTGAGCCAGAGCTTGCCGCGATTGGCGCTCTGCAGGGCCTGCTGGATCATCTCGCCCCAGCTCGGCGTCGGCGCCGGCAGGCCGTAGCCGAGGTAGTCGAGCGACGTCAGGCTGAAGATGGCGATGACGATGCGGAACGGCGTGAACGTGACCAGCGGCGTCAGGCAGTTCGGGATCAGGTGCTTGAAGATGAGGCGGCGCTTCGAGGCCCCGAAGGAACGCGCGGCCAGGCAGTACTCGCGCGTCTTCTCGCGGTACATCTCGGTGCGCATGAAGTAGGTGATCGAGATCCAGTCGAAGAGGACCATGATCCCGAGCAGCGTCCAGAAGCCCGGCGTGAGGTAGGGGAGCGAGCCGAGCAGGATGACCACGTAGAGGAACGGCATCGACGCCCAGACCTCGATCACGCGCTGGCTGCCGATGTCGAACCAGCCGCCCAGGAAACCCTGCAGGGAGCCGACGATCGTGCCGACGGTCTGCCCGATGGCGACGACGCACAGGGCGAAGAAGATCGAGATCCGGAACCCGTAGAGCAGCCGCGCCAGGACGTCGCGCCCCTGCGAGTCGGTGCCGAGCCAGTGGTGCCGGTCGGGCGGGTTGGGGGGCGGCTCGTCATAGCTGAAGTCCGGCTCGTAGGGGTCGAACGGGATGGGCGGCATGAGGACGAAGCCGCCGCCCTCGGCGGCGAGACGTTCCCCGAGAGCCACGTAGTCGGCCTCGGCATCGTCGAAGCCCCAGTCGTCGACCTGGTCGAAGGTGGCCATGTCGTAGAAGTGGAAGGTCGGGAAGTAGGGTCGACCCTCGTACCAGACCAGGATGGCGCGCCGGTTGGCGATGAAATCCGAGAACAGCGACAGGATGGTGAGGACGAGCAGGATCAGGAAAGCACGCCAGCCGCGCTTGATTTGCCGGAAGCGCTGCAGGCGCTTGCGCGTGATCGGATCGATCCCGAGTCGGGGCAGCTGCCAGCTCATTCGCCGAACCTCACCCGTGGATCGACCGCCGCCACGCACAGGTCGGAGAGCAGGTTGCCGACCAGCAGCAGGGTGGCGGCGATCACCGTGAATCCCATCACCACCGGGTAGTCGCGCGACTGGATCGACTCGAAGAAGAGGAGGCCGATCCCCGGGATGTTGAAAACGGTCTCGATGAGCAGCGATCCCATCAGGATGAGCGAGATGTTGTTGCCGAAGCTCGTGGCCAGCGGGATCAGCGAGTTGCGCAGGGCGTGGATGAAGACGGCCCGCGGCCAGGTCAGGCCACGGGCCAGCGCCGCCTTGACATAGTCGGCACTCATGTTCTCCATGAGGCTGTTCTTCATGAGGATGGTCATGACGGCGAACAGACGCACCGCGTAGCAGATGAGCGGTAGCGTGGTGTGGAGCAGCAGGTCCTTCACCTTGCCGCCCAGGCTGAGACTCGCGAACTCGGTGCTCGTGAAGCCCGACAGTGGAAACCAGTCGCGCTGCACGGCGAACAGCGCCAGGAGAACCGCGCCGAGCGCGTAACCGGGGATGGCGTAACCCACGAAGATCACGAAGGAGGTCACGTTGTCGAGCGTCGTCTTGTGCTTGAGCGCCTTCAGGATCCCCAGCGGGATGCAGACCGAATAGGTGAGCAGCGCCGTGATGACCCCGAAGTAGATCGACACCGGGAAGCGGCTGGCGATGAGCTTCTCGACCGGCATCGTGTAGCGGAATGACTCGCCGAGGTCGAGCCGTACCAGATTGCCGAGGTACCGCAGATACCTGAGCGGCAGCGGCTTGTCGAATCCGTAGTACTCGTTGAGCCGCTCGAGCTGCTCCTCTGGGATGTCGATCGAGGAGACCACCGTCGCGCTGCCGCCGCGACCGGATTCGCCGGCGCCGGCCGCACCGGCCATGCGCATCTTCATCTGGTCGATCGGACCACCCGGCACGAGCTGGCAGAGGGTGAAGACCACGGCGCTGATGCCGAGCAGGGTCGGGAGGATGAGCAGCAGGCGCCGGAGGACGTAGGTGCGGAGGGCGTGTCCGCGTGACCGGCCGGATCCAGCCATCGCTAGCGTATGCCTCCACCCGGGGTCGATCGACGTCGCCGGTGGCCGACGGGGACGCTCCCGCCAGCCGGGGCGACCGTCATCGAGGCGGCGACGCCGGCGCGGGCCGCAGGGACGACGGGCCGGAGGTCCGGCCCGTGGCAGTGCCGGGGCTCTGGCGAGGCGCCCTGTCGCGCGACCGGATCGCGGAGGAGATCCGTCAAGGAGGCCGTCCTTCCTGGTCGGGGATGCGGGTGACCGGGGGGCTATTCTTGCCGATTTCCGGGCGCTCGTGAACAGGAATCCTGGCCGGGTCGCCGGTACTCAGTAGCCGAGATCGAGGTCGACCCGGTTGGGCGGCGGCGCGCCCGAGGCCACCGCGTTCAGCAGCCGGGCGAGGTGCTCGGCCCTGAGCCGCTCGGTGTCCGCGCAGTGGCCGGCCCGATGCGGGCTCATGACGACGTTGTCGAGCGACTCGAACGATCGATGGGCCGGTGGCGTCCGCCGTCGCGTGTCCGGTCCGGCCGGGTAGCGATACCAGACATCGAGCCCGGCCGCGATGCGGCCGCTCGCCAGCGCCGCGTGCAGCGCGTTCTCGTCGACCACCTCGCCGCGTGCCACGTTGACGAGGACGGCACCGTCGGGCAGCCGTGCGAGCTCGCGCGCGCCGATCAACCCGCGCGTCGCGGCGGTGGTCGGCACGCAGAGCACGAGCGCCGCCGCGCACGGCAGCAGGCGGTCGAGTGCCTCGGGACCGACCTCCTCGATGCCGGTGGACCCCTGGCCGTCGGCCACGGCCGGAACGGGCGCCGGTTGGCGCCGCACACCGACGACCCGCATGCCCAGCCCGCGGCAGGCGGCGCCGACGCGGCGGCCGATGGCGCCGAAGCCGACGATCAGCGCCGTCCGTCCGGCGAGCAGCAGCGAACGGTCGGCGGCGTAGCGTGGCGTCCAGTCGTGGCGGCGCAGCGCGGCGTCGATCGGCACGAGTCGCTTGCCGGCCGCCAGCAGGAGCGCCACCGCCAGCTCGGCGGTCGGGGCCGCGTTGTGGTGCAGGTTGGAGAGCGCCACGTGCGGGCGCGCGCGCAGGAGCTCGATCGTCGCCGCCGGCACACCGGCGTAGGGCACGACCAGGAGCCGCAGGCGCCGGCTGGCCGCCAGGAGCCCGGGCGCCGGCCGGCCGGCGACGAGGACGTCGAAGCCGGGCGCGGCGTCCGCCGGCACCAGCTGGACGGCCGGATCGAGGGCGGCGGCAAGCGGGCCGGCAAAGGTGGCCGGGTCGAGGTCGGGGACGTGGACCCGGAGCGTGCGGTCAGGTGTCATGGGCGTGCGTCGTCTCTCGATGGCGACCGGGAACGTCAGCGCAGCAGGGATCGGGCGCGCGGGTGCAGCTCGCCGAGCGCCGTGCCGAGCGCGCGCTCGAGAAGTCGCTCCAGCTCGGTGCGGAGCCGCGTCTCGGCGGCCGAGCCCGAGCGCTCGGCCAGGGTCCATGCCTTGCGGAGCGTCCGCCGCTGGGGGGCGAGCGCCCGGTCGCAGACCTCCGGCCAGTGGGCGTGCCGGGTCGCGTCCTCGAACGCGCCGCGACCGCGGCCGTGGTGTGCCACCGCCAGGTAGCGCAGCATGGCCTCGCGGGTCAGGAGATCGAGAAAGGGGGCCGACCAGCGCACGGAGGGCTCTTGCATGCCGCCGACGAGCCGGTAACCACGGCCGAGTGCGGAGCCGCCGAGCGCGCCGAGGAGACCCCCCGCCACCATGCCGCCGCCGAACGACAGGAAGCCGATCGCCGCGTCGGCCACCAGCCCGCCGAGCGCGCCGCTCAGGATCGCCCCGGCCACGGCACCGCTCTTCTCGTCGAGTGGCATGCGGCGGCGCACCTCGAAGTCGAGCAGGCGGTGTTCGATCCGGGCGGCGCTCGAACCGGCCAGATCGTGCGCGGCGATCAGGCTCTGGACGAGCTCGCGCGTCGCCACGTCGAGCCGCGCGGCGAGTGCCGTCATGGCGCGCTTCTTGTCGACGGCGGCGAAGCGCAGGGCGTCGGCGAACATGCGCAGGGAGCCGTGCCCGGCATCGGGCGTCGTCGTCCGCGGCCCGGACAGCGGCCCGTCGCCGGCCGGCGCGCCGCCGGCTCCGTCGTCGGTGGTGGTCGCCTCCCTGGACTCCGCCCCGGCCAGCTCGAGGTCGAGCGCCGCACGGGTCAGGTAGGCGGCGATGGCCGCGGCGCTGCGCCGGAAGATCACCAGGTTGCGCTCGTTCCAGGCGGTGATGAGCGAACGCATGACCCCCCGGCGCTCGTCCTCGAGCAGCGCCGCGACCCGCTCGAGCATCACCGTCTCCTCGGTCCAGCAGCGTGCGAAGGCGTCGAGGGCGAGCACGTCACGCACCACCGGCCAGGGCTCGACGAAGGCGCGCCAGCGCGCCTCGAGCGCCTCGCCGGCCTGTCCGACCTGGTTCAGGAGCAGGATCACCGGACGGCCGATCCAGCCGAGCAGCTCGAGCTCGAGCGCGATGTACCCGGCGTCGGCCGGCTCCTCGGCGGCGTTCACCAGGTAGAGGACGACGTCGGCCTCGTCGCGGATGTTGGCGATCGCCTGCTGGCCGCACCACAGCGGCCGGTCGGTCACGCGGTCCCACTGCTGGCGGATGAACCAGGTGAGCGGATCGTCCTCGGCCGCGCGGAGCCGGCGCATGAGGCGTGCCGAGTCGCCGAAGCCGGGCGTGTCCCAGAGCCGGAGCTCGGTCCCCGCGTGCTCGATGAGCGTGTAGGCCTGGTTGGTGTCGGTGATGTGGGCCTGATCGAGCACCTCGCCGACGTCGCGTCTGAGCAGCGTGCGGGCCAGCGTCGTCTTGCCGACGTTGGTGTGCGAGATCAGGCTGAGCGTGATCAGGGTGCGCGTCGTGTCGGCCATCACGTCGCTCCCTGCGGTGCGCCGGCCGGCCACACCGCGCCGCGCAGGCGGTCGATCCAGCGCGACCAGTCCTGCTGGCCGTCGGCGAAGTCGACCAGCTCGAGCTCGACCTCACGGACCACGCGCTCCCAGGCGCGCCGTCGCTCCTCCAGACGCCCGGCGTTGCCGACGCGCTGGCGGTACGCCGAGCCGTCGATCAGTACCAGCAGGCGATCGCCGCGCGCCGCAAGGCGTGTCTTGAGCTGCGCCAGGAGATCGCCGTGCACCTCGTACTCGGGTGATTGCGCCAGGTTGAACAGCACGACGAGACAGGCGCCGTCGGGATCGCCGGCGCCCGCGTGGCGGGCGCCGTCGAGCGCCACGAGGGCGGCGCTCGCCTCGTCACCGTAGGCCAGCGCGTCCGCCACGCGGATGTCGGCCCTGGCACCGAAGAAATCGTGGAGGGCCGTCTTCAGGAGATCGACGCTGCTCGCTCCAGGCTCGAAGCTGTAGGGCACCAGCCGCACCGCGGTGCGCGCGCCGCGCCAGGCCGCGAGCATGCGGACGTAGTACGGATCGTCGAGATCGATGGGGATGCGGCGGGCGAGCCGATGCCCGCGCCAGGCACCGGCGATCGCCAGCAGCGTCCGCGGCACGACGACCACGAGCAGCGCCGTGACCGCGAAGAGGTGGAGCCAGATCGCTGCCGGACCATCGCCGCCCGGGCCACGCAGCGGCGTCACGTCCGGCACCTCGACCCCGAGCAGTGCCGCGGCAGGGCCGAGCAGCGTGCCGAGCAGCGCCTGCACCTGACCGGCGTCGAGCAGCGTGCTCTCCCAGGTGGCGCGGTACTCGAAGGCCAGACCGCGCAGGTACATGCCGCCCAGCAGCCCGGCGATCATGGCGATGGCGCCCAGGTGGAGCGCGGTCCGGACGCGCGTCGTCAGCAGCCGGGCGGCATGTCGCGACCACAGGATCCCGTAGCGAGCCAGGGTCTCGCCGACCAGCCGCTTCTGGGCGGTCGCCTCACCGACCGCGCGGCCGCGCGTGCCGGACAGGCGCGATGGCCAGGCGGCGAGCCGCAGGCTGAGGCGCAGCATCCAGGAGGCCATCGTCGAGCCCCCCTGCCGGGCGGCGCGGGCGACGCCGGCCGCGGCCCCGGCGCTCCGGCGCCGCACGAGTGGCCATAGCAGGCGACCGGCGATCGCCGCCGCGATCATGAGGACGTTCCATGCGAGGAGCAGAAAGAGCGGGAAGGACAGCAGGTTGATCTGCCGGCGTGGCCCGAGCACGTTGCTTGCCAACCCGACCGCCACCGACAGCAGGATGATGAACAGCGGCAGCCAGCCAACGAGACGGCTCCAGGCGAGCGCCGCCTCGATGGCCGGAAAGCGTCGCCCCAGGTCGCCGGCCAGGGCGGTGGCGCGGGCGGCGACCTGGGCGCGCAGGGCTGCCGCGGACTCGGTTGCGGCGGCAGCCGCGTCGTCGGGCACGGCGCCGTCAGCGGCAGCGCCGCCGTTCTCCCGGTTCACGCCCTGGCCGACGGGGCTGGCGGCCTCGAGCGCCGCTGCCTCCAGGTGGGCCGACACGAGCCGGTGCTCGCGGTCCGCCTCCTCCGCGCCCCGCACCAGGAGCACCGCCTGAGCCTGTCGCTCGTCGAACAGCGTCATCCAGATCCCGTTCGTCCGCGAGGAACCGGGCGCTGCGCCGCGCGCGCAACTCCGGGGCGCCGATCATAGTACATTTGCCATGGGGGTTCGAACGTCGCCGGTGCTAGCGGGACGGGTCGATCGCGACCCCGAGCTGCTCGAGCTGCGCCTCGGCCTGCTGCGCCCAGCCGCGATTGGCGGCGGGGCTTGCCGGGCTGGGGTGGAGGATGGTGCCGATCCGCGGACCGCGGTCGCCGGCCGGGATGCCGCCGCCGGGAGCGGCGGCGAGCGCGGCGCGCGCCCGCCGGGTGGCGAAGGCGCCGATACCGACGACTCGCAGCGGCGCGAGCCGGGCCACGACACGGACCAGGGCGTGGTCACAGGCGGCGAACAGGGGTGCGCGCTCGGCGGCCGGCAGACGATCGGGCGTGCGGTTGCGACCGCTCTCCTCGAGGAAGGCGAGCGGGCAGTAGTTCCAGACGAAGAAGCGCGCAAAGAACGCATCAGGCGTGCCGAAGCGGGCGCGCGCCCAGCCCCACAGGCGCTCGCCGCTGACCTCGCGTCGCGGACAGTCGAAGCCGAGGACGGGGCGCGCCGGATGCTCGCGGGGCGGCTTGCCGACCGGGCCCTCGATGCCGAGCCAGTCGCGCACCAGCTGGACCTCGCCGAAGGGCACGCCGGTCTGCACCATGCCGAAGGGACCCGGGTTCATGCCGACCAGGAGCGTCTCGGTGCCTGCGCGGGCGTACCGGCGCAGATACTCGACGTGCCGTTCGCGGGCATACTCGAGGGGGTGATAGACG